>JAUWMJ010000001.1 GCA_030613225.1 Desulfobacterales bacterium | reverse complement strand
GCAGGATATTCGGGCGCAGAAATTAGCATCCATTGAAAGGATTAGTTTAAAAAGCCAAAAGGCAGGGTAACCGCGATCCAGTAATACCAGATCGGTTGGCATTAGTTTCAGAAAATGAAAGGCAGCTAATTCTCTTTCGCCTTGAGATTTCGGACTGATAATAGCATCAATGGTTATTTTGTTCAGGACATCAAACATCTGTGAACCTCTGGCTTTTGGGCAACGTTTTCCTTTGGTGACATCCCAGAAGCCGAAGTGCTCTACGATTTCAGGTTCATCAGGCACACGAAGGGTTGTTCCGTCAATAGCCATAAGATTGAACCCATACCAGGAACTGAATTGAAAGTTTGAATAGAATTGTTCCGTCATAGTATTATTGAGTTCAATAAAAGCATTGAATAGCAGTTTTTTTCGTGCCTTTGATAACGAACCTTTGTTGACGACACGCTCGGCAATTTCTAAATGGTTAACAGCTTTAAAGAAGTTGTCCAGTTCGGTTTGATATGAGCCGTTATTCATATTCATGAGAAAAAATATCAAAGAATGAAATGGCAGTTGTCGCTCTCTTGTAAATGCAGTGGGTGATATTCTGTTGCGCTCCAAAAAATCTTTAGAAAAAATAAGATTTTTTAAAGAATTAATAAGCTCTGGCACAGAATTGGCAGAGCAGGTTCCGTGCCAAAGTAGTCAGTTTTTTTGATTTTTTTAGACATTTTTTCTCCTTACTTTTAGCTGGTTATTATTGAATTGCTTTACTCTTAATTATATCACAACAAGCTAATTTTACAAGTAAATGCTCTATTTATTTCCTTAAGGAAACGGCATTGACCTTCAACCTACTGATTAAGAGTAGGTATTTTGCTAAAATGAACAGGTAACAACTGGTAATAAAAATTAGGAATTCATAAATTATTTCAACTAATTATTAACATCTTCCTTTTCCACTGATTTCACCATTATTACTGTTTATTACCTAACTTTTTCCCGATTTTGGCAAAATTTTGGCAAAAAATAAATTGCACATTAAGCTATTCTCGAAGTACTATTAAACTTGTCATATAGAGATTGTCCTGAAATTCTTTTTTAATTAATCCAGCTATACGCAGTTGTTAAAGAGTTAACTTTAAGATCCTCTAACCTTGACGACTGGTAAGACAGGTCGAAGTTGATGGCAGGATATTGAAACGGCTTTTCATTTTCCAACCGTATTTCCAACCTCAAAGCGCTTTTAGGCGGTATTTCTTGAATTTGTCCGACCTCTGTCCAGAAAAATAGTGGATTTTCCTATGAACGGACAAAAGAGACAATACTACTTTCACAATAGAATTTAATTTGCAGTACAGGACATGAATACCTCGCTAAATGCCAATTTTGCCCCAAAATTCACAATCAAGACACATGCCTATCCGGTTAGCTCAGGTATTGCTTTTTCATTCTCAGCATTCGGATGAGCCCATTTGCCACTATATAACGTATCATATTGTGGCCAGTTGTTGACGTTGACGGCAAGGCCCAGTGCTCTTAAGAACGCTGGACCTCGCCAGAATCTGCGATTGAACCTGAAGGTAAACTCATTCAGGTATGCCTGCAGGTGTTTACTCCTGACGGCACCCTTGTGTGTGCCAGTCAGCCAACGCTTCAGGTTGGAGATAAGGAGGTGTACTAACGGTAACCACTTACCTGTTCTATGTCCATTGTGACTCTGTAGTGTGCAGATATGATAGTAACCGCGGGTTCCCAGGCCGTTGTAACCCTTCCAACCGTCAGTGTAGATCTTGGTTCCCTTCGCGATATTTGATTCGATCCAAGGTAGCAAAGTCTCTGAGCTGGCATCTGGAATCACGGTAATTCGCACGCGACCTGCACGCTTGCGGGAGACTGGATCACCATCAGCTTGCGAGCGTTCTTGATACTCAGGAGGGCCTTCTGTGTCGTATTGTGTAGCATGACGTCTGGGCTTGCGTCCGCTGGTGTCTATCCAACGTACTACCTCGACGGCGACTACCACGAGTGACTTTTCCCCTTTTGCGCGACCGGGTTTGCCTTCCTCCGGGCCGCCGATGTAGCACTCGTCCACTTCGATCTCGCTCTTTAGTTTTTCCCGGTGAGGTGCAACGAGCGCTGAACGAAGCTTATGCAGCATATTGAATGCTGTCTCGTATCGTTTGATACCCAGTTGCTTCTGAAACTGCAGCGCGGATATACCTGGTGTATGGGTTGACATGAGGTACGCTGCATAGAACCATGTAGTAAGACTCTGACGTGAGCGGTGCATGACGGTACCTGATTTGAGGCTGACTTGATGGCCATTGTTGCATTCGATGATACCGCGTAATGCAATAGGCCAACCTGTCTGACTACTACACTTCGGACACACGAATCCGTCCGGGTGGCGGACACGGAATAAGTATTCGGCACAAGCTTCGTCCGTAGGAAACATGCGCACAAAATCAAGCAAGGACCGTGGTCTTTCAATCTTGGGTAGTGGCTGTGTCATATTGGATTCTTATCACGTTTCAAGCACCTGAGTCAACCGGATAGGCATGTCAAGACATTACCACTATTAGTAATCAAAGTATTTGCTTTTAAAGTAAATAAATGTATAATCTTCTATAATTATGAAGTAGAATGAAGATTTCACCATTCCGTATTTTAAAGTTATGAACGATATGTTTCGGTATTTCGTCCTATGCTTTTAACTTAGTAAGACCATCAAAATACACTATGATTACCTGCCTTGCATTAAAATTTTATATTAAGACCATTTCTATCATACACATATACTATTTTTATTTTAAATATTCATCAAAGAAGATCAGGTTTAAACAAGGAATATTTTAATGAATAGGTCCAATATAGTTTATGCCCCTGGGGCCAGAATTGTTGTGCGGGATGCTGAATGGCTGGTTCGTAGAGTCGATCGGACTTCCACAGGTGGTCAGGCGTTGAATGTAATCGGAATATCGGAACTGGTTAAGGATAAAGAGGCTATTTTTCTGGATGAAATTGAAAAATCCATTGAGATTCTTGATCCGGCAGAAACAAAGCTTGTTCAGGATGAATCAAGCTCATATCAGGCATCGCTTTTGTATATGGAAAGCCTGCTCAGAAAAACTCCACCAACAGATGAAAACCTGTATATTGGTCATAAAGGGGCAATGGATTCTGTGCCGTTTCAACTTGACCCGGCTATTCAGGCTCTCAAACAGCCACGACAGCGTATTCTTATTGCAGATGCTGTGGGGCTGGGTAAGACCATTGAAGCAGGCATTTTGCTCAGTGAGCTTATCAGGCGTGGCAAGGGCAAGCGAATTCTTGTTATAGCTGTTAAAAGTATGCTGACACAGTTTCAGAAAGAATTGTGGAGCCGTTTTACAATCCCACTGACACGACTTGATTCTATAGGCATACAGCGCATCCGGTCACGGATTCCGACAAATCATAATCCCTTTTATTATTTTGACAAATCAATCATCTCAATAGATACGTTGAAGCAGGATATTGAATATCGGACTTATATTGAAAACGCCTATTGGGACATTATTGTTATTGATGAAGCTCATAATGTGGCTGAAAGAGGTAACAGTTCTTCGCTTCGTGCAAAACTTGCAAAACTGCTGGCAAGACGTTCAGATACTCTGATCATGCTTTCTGCAACACCCCATGATGGTAAAGCCAAGAGTTTTGCCAGTCTTATGAACATACTTGATCCTACAGCTATTGCCAACCAGGATGATTATGGTCCTGAAGATATCAAGGGACTTTATATCAGACGTTTCAAAAAGGATATTCAGTCGCAGGTTGAATCAGCATTCAAGGAGCGTAAGATACGTGTAGCACATTGTGATGCAACTTTGTTAGAAGAGGATGCATTTGATGTCTTTACAAATATTAAATTCTCACAAATAGATCAAAAAAGAAGTGCAGGACAGCTTTTTAAAGTCACTCTTGAGAAATCACTTTTTTCGAGCCCCGCTGCCTGTCTTGACACCATTAACAACAGAATAAGGCGTCTTGAAAAAACTGAAGAACCAAGGTTTATGCAGGATATTGAATCTTTAAAAGAATTGCATGATGCGGTCGGGAATATTACATCAGATAAATTTTCAAAGTATCAAAAACTATTAGATACCATCAAAGATAAAAAGCATGGGTTCGGGTGGACAGGCAAAGATAAAGAGGACAGACTGGTTATCTTTACTGAGCGAATTGAAACACTCGGCTTTTTACATGCCAATCTTCTGAAAGACCTCCAACTTAAAGATAACCAAATAATTGTTCTCCATGGAGGAATGTCTGATATAGACCAGCAAACTATTGTTGAGGACTTTGGCAAGGAGGAAGCTCCTGTAAGGCTTCTTCTCGCATCAGATGTGGCTTCAGAAGGTATCAATCTGCATTATCTGTCTCATCGCATGATTCATTTTGATATTCCATGGTCTCTAATGGTTTTCCAGCAACGGAATGGACGTATTGATCGGTATGGCCAGGAACGTACTCCTCAAATTGTGTACCTTATAACGCAGAGCGAAAACGCAAAGATTCGTGGTGACATGCGTATTCTTGAACTGCTTATTCAAAAGGACAATGAGACTGTAAAAAATATCGGAGACCCGGCAGAATTCATGGGTGTTTATGATATTGATGAAGAAGAAAATATTACATCCAAAGCTATTGAAAAAGGACAAAGCCCGGAGGAATTTGAGGATTCTGTTACAAATAAAACCATTGATCCTTTGGCGATACTCTTTGGAAATGATCAGCCACCTTCAGGTGAAGAAGCAGATACAAAGACATTAACCATGCCTGCTCTTTTTCCAGACGACTATACATATCTTAATGCTTCAATTGCTTATCTGCGCCATATGGGAGGGATACAGGCTACATCCTATCCGGAAGACCAGCGCATAGACCTGACAGCACCGGAAGAGTTGAAACACAGATTCCGTTTTTTGCCAAAAGATGTCTGGCCTGAAAACGGTTCATTCATCCTGTCAGCAGATCAGGAGACAATACAAAAGGAAATCAAACGCAGCAGGAAAGATGAAAAAGCGTGGCCCCGGATTCATTACCTGTGGAGTCTAAACCCTGTTGTTGAATGGGTAAACGATAAGCTACTGGCTGCATTTGGCAGGCATGAAGCCCCTGTGATTGAATTACAGGGTGTACTTAATCCTGATGAAGTCGTGTTTATCCTGTCCGGACTTATTCCAAATCGTAAAAGTCATCCACTTATTCACAGATGGTTCGGAGTAACATTTAATAATAGTAGTTTTAAATGCATTGAAGAGTTTGAACCGCTTATTAATCGAATAGGCCTTCGCAAAAAGGATTTTCCGAACAGAGGAAACCATATTGATATTGAAGCATTGCAACAGATGTTGCCGGAAGCAGTTAATCATTCAAAACAGTGGATGAGTGAGCAGCGCAAGATTTTTGAAGAACAAATTAATGAAAAACTTCAAAAGCAGCTTGATGCTCTTGAAAACTTAAGAAAGAAACAGCACGTCCAGCTTGAGTTCAGCTTTGAAGGCAACAGGATGTCGGAAAAGAGGATTCAGACAAAAAAAGACATAAAACGCAGGGAAATTGATACAATTTTTGATGAATATCTGGGATGGATTGAAGATACAATGACAACTGAGGACAAACCATATATTCAGGTCATTGCCGCACTTAAGGGAATCAACTAATGGCTATAGATTTTACCGGGATAACAAACGAAAACGAGTTTTATACACATCATTATCTATCCGCTATTCTTGAAAGTGATCTAAAGGATGTTCTTAAAAAATGGAAAGAGTTGGATAAAGAAGAAGATATCAGACCTCCATATGCAGAGCTTAAAGCCATTTCGCAGGAATATTTCAATATGCGCGGCCAGGAAAAAAAGGTGCGCAAACCTGAAGATAAGCTCCAATACCAGCGGCAGTTTATGCAAAAACTCCTGCCAATACTCGGTTTTGAATTCAATCTTGAGCTTAAAGAACTTGAAGACGGTTCATATATTCCTACAACCGGTACAGTAAACAAGCAAAGTGGTGTACCCGAATTATGGATTATTGAAGCTTTGGATGTTTTGTCTGAAGATATTAATCCACTTGAACTTTCCATATCTGATGCCCAATATCCCGAAACAGACCACGAAATACACGAAAGAAAAGAAAAGCAAAAAAAGAATAGTGACAAAGAATTATTGATAGAGGAATTGATAGCACGACAAGTGTTTGGCCTGTCGGAACCTCCCAGGTGGGTTCTTGTGGCTTCTCTTTCTCAAATTTTGCTGATTGACCGCACAAAATGGAATCAGAAGCGCATGTTACGTTTTGATCTTTCTGAAATTTTTGGGCGTCGTGAGCTTTCCACGCTTCAGGTTTTTACAGCTCTTTTGCATCGTGACAGCATCTGTCCGGCAGAAGGTTTAAGCCTGCTTGACAACCTGGACGAAAATTCCCACAAGCATGCCTTTTCGGTCTCTGAGGACCTAAAATATGCTCTAAGACAATCAATTGAACTTTTGGGTAATGAAGCTGTTACCTACTTAAAAGAAATCAGCAAAGAAAAAGTATATGACCGAGAGCTTGCTGAGCAGCTTACAATCGAATGTCTGCGCTATATGTACAGGCTTTTATTTCTTTTTTATATTGAAGCAAGGCCGGAGCTTGGCTATGCGCCAATGAAGTCAGATGCCTATCGGATGGGATACAGCCTTGAAACCCTGCGTGATTTTGAAATGGTACAGCTTACAACAGAAGAATCAAGAAACGGTTTCTTTATTCACGAATCCCTCCAGCTTCTTTTCGATTTGATATATAACGGCTTCCAGCCAAAAGGAACCTCTATTCAACAGAAACTTCCGACTGGTAATAAACCCCAACATCACATTTTTAATATGTCTTCCCTGAAATCTCATTTGTTTGACCCTGATCGAACACAGCTTTTAAACAAGGTTAAGTTCCGCAATTCAGTTCTCCAGGATGTTATTAAAAAAATGTCTCTTTCCCGTCCCAAATCCCGCAGGGAAAGAAGGGGGCGCATTTCCTATGCACAGCTTGGTATCAACCAGCTTGGTGCCGTATATGAAGCCCTGCTCTCATACCGGGGCTTCTTTGCTGAAACTGACCTGTACGAAGTTAAAAAGGCAGGAGAAAAACACAATGAACTTGAGACAGCATATTTTGTAAAAGAAGATGATATAAAAAAATATACTGAAGATGAACGGGTTTTTAATGACGACGGCTCTCTTGTAAAATATTCCAAAGGTACATTTATATACCGTCTTGCCGGTCGTGACCGCCAAAAATCAGCATCTTACTATACACCTGAAGTCTTGACACGCTGTCTTGTAAAATATGCCCTAAAAGAGCTTCTTAAAGATAAAACAGCAGATGACATTCTTAAACTCACCATATGTGAGCCTGCCATGGGAAGTGCAGCATTTTTAAATGAAGCTGTTAATCAGCTTGCTGAAAGTTATCTTCAGTTAAAGCAAAAGGAAACTGACCGGCTTATACCGCATGAAAAATATGCACAGGAAAAGCAGAAGGTCAAAATGTTACTTGCTGACAATAATGTATTTGGTGTTGACCTGAATCCTGTGGCTGTTGAGCTTGCAGAAGTTTCTCTATGGCTGAATACCATTCATAAAGGCGCATTGGTTCCATGGTTTGGAATGCAGCTTGTCTGTGGGAACTCTCTTATTGGCGCCCGCAAGCAGGTTTTTGATTCTTTGTTGCTACGAAAAAGCAGAAACACAGACCCTTTATGGCTGGATAAAGTGCCGGATAGGGTTATGCCGGGTGAAAAAAGGCCAGACAATGCAGTATATCATTTCCTTCTGCCGGACAGGGGAATGGCTGATTATAAAGATAAAGTTATTAAGAAAATGGCGGCAGATGAAATAAAAACCATCAATGAATGGAGAAAGGAATTTACTAAACCGTTTACAAAAGGGGAAACTGATCATCTTGAAAATTTATCTATGGCCGTTGATAAGTTGTGGGAAAGACATGCTGATGAATTGCGAAAATTAAAAGCACGGACTACTGACCCTATTATTGTTTTTAGACAGGAAAACACTGAGCGGAAACAAAAATTTACAGATAATAAATGGAAAGACAAAATATTTCAGGAAGAACTTCTTTCAGAAAATGTCCGCAGTTCAAGTGCTTATCGCAGGTTGAAACTTGTAATGGATTACTGGTGTGCCTTGTGGTTCTGGCCAATTGAAAAAGCAGAATTACTTCCCTCCAGGCATGAAATGCTGCTTGAGCTGTCCCTTATTCTTGAAGGGAATGTATTTGATACAACGCCGCAAACAAGAGAACAGTTATCATTATTCCCGGATACTAAACCCAAACAGCAATACCTGGAACTTGTAGATGAATATGGGTATGTTGATGTTGATAAACTTTGCCGGGAGAATGAACGATTGGGGTTGGTGAAAACCCTTAGTGAAAAGTACAGGTTTCTGCATTGGGAGCTGGAGTTTGCTGATGTTTTTAAGGAAAGGGGCGGGTTTGATTTAGTACTGGGGAATCCACCGTGGATCAAGGTGGAATGGAAAGAAGCCGGAGTTTTAGGTGATGCGGAGCCTTTATTTGTATTGAGAAAATATACAGCTTCAAAGTTGAACGAGTTAAGAAATGAAACTATAAACCAATATAATCTAAAAAGCTTGTACCTTGGTGAATTTGAACATGCTGATGGAACACAAAAATTTTTAAATGCCTACCAGAACTTCCCCTTACTTAAAGGAATACAGACAAATCTTTATAAATGCTTTCTGCCCCAGTCATGGATGATTGGCCGAAAAGCTGGAGTGTTCGGGTTTCTGCATCCTGAAGGGATTTATGATGATCCCAAAGGAGGCAGCTTTCGAGGGGAGGTGTATCCGAGACTGAGAGTGCATTTCCAATTTCATAATGAGTTGAAGCTCTTTCCTGAAGTCCACCATGTTACAAAATTCAGCATTAATATTTATTGTAATGAGCAGATAAAAAGCGGTTTTATCCATATTGCCAATCTGTATGCTCCCAAAACAGTCCATGCCTGCTTTGATCATGATGGCAGCGGAGATGTACCGGGAATAAAGGATGATGACAACAAATGGAATGTTAAAGGGCACAGCAGCAGAATAATCCATGTGACGGAGAATGAGCTTGAATTATTCGCAAAACTCTACGATTCAGCCGGGACTCCGGCTCTTGCGGCCAGACTGCCTGCGCTTCACTCACAGGAACTTATAAGCGTTTTGAGAAAGTTCGCAGATCAGCCCCAAAAACTTGGCGACCTTGAAGGCGAATATTTCTCAACTGAGATGTGGCATGAAACAAATGCGCAGAAAGACGGAACAATTTTAAGAAAAACCAGCTTTCCTGAGGATATCGGCCAATTAATTCTGTCAGGCCCTCATTTTTTTGTGGGGAATCCGTCTTATAAAACACCAAGAACAAAGTGCACTTTAAATTCGCATTACGATATTCTGGATTTAACGGAATTGCCCGATGACTATATGCCTCGGACAAACTACGTGCCCGATTGTGATCCTGATGAATATTTGAAAAAAACGCCAAAAGTGCCGTGGGGTGAGAAGAAGCCTGTTACTGAATTTTATCAGTTTGTAAATCGTAGAATGTTTGGGCCATCATCTGAACGTTCACTTATTTCTTCAATTATTCCCCCTAACGTGTCTCATATTAACACAGTAGTTTCAACAGCCTTCAAGAATATGGCATTTTTAGTGACATTCCATGGATTATGTTCTTCATTGGTTTATGATTTTTTCTTAAAAACTACCGGTCGTTCTGATTTATATGGGGAAAATTTTAATATTTTCCCATATCTTGATAATGTCTTTATTCTAAATCGAATATTAATTTTGAATTCGATAACTACTCATTATGCAGAACTATGGGGAAAGTGTTGGAAGGAAAATTTCAAAACCGACTGCTGGGCAAAACCCGACCCCCGCCTTTCAAACGATCATTTCAAAAATCTCACTCCAAAATGGAACCGCAACATTGCCCTGCGCACCGACTACAAACGTCGGCAGGCCCTTGTTGAAATCGATGTCCTTGCGTCAATGGCTCTGGGCCTCACCCTCGACGAACTAAAAACCATCTATCGAGTGCAGTTTCCCATTCTTCGCCAGTATGAATCTGACACATGGTACGACCAAACAGGTCGAATTATATTTACATGCAACAAAGGTCTGACTGGAGTCGGCTTTTCACGCCCTGAATGGAATGAGATAAAAGACATAAAATCAGGCACAGTCGAGCGAACTATAACCGACAACACGCTTCCCGGCGGTCAGGGAGAACGAACCATCGTATATGAAGCCCCTTTTGACCGCTGCGATCGTGAAAAGGATTATGAAACCGCATGGGCGGAATTTGAAAGGCGCTTCAAGTCTTGAGATTTAAAGTAAAAAAAGGGAAAAGTATGCTTCAAACGATAAAACAGATTAAGGTTTTCATTAGTTGTCCATCTGATGTTGAAAAAGAAAAGAATATCGTTTCAAATGTATGTGACACTCTTTCTAGGAATATATTTGCTAAAAAGAATATAAATATTAGGACGATCCACTGGGAAAAAGATATTCCACGTGTAATAACTGGTGAAGGACCTCAGAAAACAATTGATGGGTATTTAGATGAAGAGGGTTACGATATTTATTTTGGAATTCTGTGGGGAAGATTTGGAAAACCACAAAGCAACGGATTAACTCCCACTGAAGGTGAGTTCGAAGAGGCACTTAAGCGATACAAAGGAACGGGAAAACCTCTGGTAAAGTTTTTTTTCAAGAAAGAAAAATTATACCCTGAAAATGAATATGAGGCTTCTCAACTATTGTCTATTCAGAGATTTAAGAAAAGGATTGAAACCCTTGACCTCTATGATAGCTTTATTACCGAGTTAGAGTTACAGGAAAAAGCATTTATTAGTATTCAGCAGCTCACAGAAAAATTGACTATTACGAAAGATAGTCAAATCCTATTTCAAAGAATCAAATACAATGAAATTACCGGTTATATTCACAGAAAAATATATCCAGCAGAAAAATACAATCCTGACGAATTCTGGCTTCTAGAAGACAAGTATAATGAAGATCTTGCTAATATTATAAAGGTAAAGAATAAAATAACCCTAATTGGTGATGCCGGCTCAGGTAAATCAATCGAGTTAGAAAGAGTTGCCAATTATTTTTCTCAAGAGAACGCCGTTTTTTATCCTTTGCTTATCCGGCTTAATACTTATACAGATCAAAGCATTAATAGCCTGCTACCAGGGGATTGGGAGAAAATACCAGAAAACCAATTGTTAATTATTCTTGATGGTTTAGATGAGGTCGAAAGTAAAAATAAAAGAGATTTTATCCGGAAAATTGAACTGTTTTCTGAACAATACCCGAGTACAACCATCATTGTCTCTTGCCGAACAAATTTCTATCTATCTGGTTCTGAACAATCTGCAGGTACATTAAAAGGATTCGATACATATATTCTAAGAGATTTGCAATACCCCGAAATAGAACAATACGTCCAACAAAAATTTGCCGCAAAAACTTCAAGATTTTTTGATGGGATAAACAAAAACCAGCTCCAACCCTTGCTTAAGATACCATTTTATTTAGTTAAGTTAGTTGACATATTCAAAGTTAATAATAACCTGCCAAACAGTAAGGCTTTAATTTTTGAGCATTTATTAATTGCACGGATTACGTTTGATGAAGATCATTTCCGTAAAACAATCGAACTAAATGAATATCGTGATAAAATTATAAGGACTCTTGAATATGTCGCTTTGGGGATGGAGGCTTTAGGTCGAAATTATATTTTAAGTGATGAATTAAGAAAACTATTACCAGATTTAACTTTAAGAGATCTGATCAAGCATTGCACATCCTGGAAGACAGAGAATGAAGGTGTTACATGGCAGTTTGAACATAATAATATCCAGGAATATCTTGCTGCGAGGATCTTATCACGTCAGTCTCTCGATATAATAAAGAATTTTGTTTCCTTTCAACCAGAATACAAAAAAATCATTCCATCCTTGGTAAATACTCTTTCTTTTCTTTTAAGTATTTCAAAAAATCCTGAATTACTTGATTGGATTTTAGAAAATGAGCCCGAAATTGCAATCAAATTTGAGCCTGATAAAATTGAAAACCATGATAAGATTAAGATTTTCAAGGATGTATTCAATTATTATAAAGAAAGGGAAATTTGGATTGATAGAGACAAATTCAGATTTAATGAAATTGGGAGGTTCGGACAACTGGATGATATTATAGATTTCTTATTATTTGAAATTAAAGCGGCGAAACACTATACAACGGTTAGTAATGCTACTAAAATATTAGGCACAATGCGCCTGTCACATTCTTTCAAGGGTCGAGCAAGCGATCTACTAATAAAAGCTGCGGTTAATAAACTCGATACTGAGACAACCGAAAATGTTCAGCAAGATGCTCTAATGGCTTTAAGTTTTTTGAAAATCAACTCGAAAGATATTGTTGATCAAATTGTCAGTGAGTTAAGGAATTCCAAAAGCGACTGGGTTCGCTATGGGTTATATTATTTTTTGCATACCAGTGAATTTCTTGATGAGTATATTGACATATTTTTGGAAGGAATCATATACACCCGTTTTCAAGTATCAAGCGCTAATATTCAACGATCGAGACTTGGAAATGAAAGATTCGAGCTGATCGAAGGCTTGAAAAAAGTCAATTCACCGGAAGCTATAATTAAAGTCGTAAGCTATTTTATTGATCATGCAAATGATCTACATGATTTATTTGCTGTAAAGCACGATGTTTCTTTTCTGGCGGAAAACACATCAAAAGCTTATTTAAAAGACCCTTCGATTCTCGATCTCGCAGTGAATTTTTCATTGTCTATGTTAGATAATTATCTGAACAAGGAAGCCGGTCAGTTTATACGCTTTTTTGAATACACAGATACACGGTTTTTGGCCTTCCAAAAGACTCTAATCGAGAAAAGCCATAACAAGGAGGATCTTCTGGCAGCTTTAGCCGATGACCAATGCCTTGAATATATAATTGAGCAATATGAGATAGAAAATTTTCCTGAAGATGACATTTGGCGATTCATTCAAACGCTACGTTGGAAAAATAAAGATTTATTTGTGAAATTCTATGAGAACATTAATGAAAAATTTGACAATAAATTTATCCTGCCTCCAGACCGAGATTTTGAAAAGGAAGGAAAGGAAAGAAACCAGCGAGATTTTGATTTATTGTTCAATAAACAAGGAGTGATTGATGAAATTAAGCGAATTTTTGATTTTGAAGACAAGCAAGCTTTCACGACCAAAGAGCTGTCCAAACTTAGGACTAAACACTGGCCGGATTTATATTATTCTGACTTGGCAGTGGAGATATTACGAATAATCGTTAAGGATGAAGAAATAGCGCTCGAAAATGCTATTGAGATTATAAACAGTTGGGACTGGGATTGGTTTTGCATCAGTAAAATATATAAAAAACTAATCAATAATGAAGAAATTAAACTTTCGCAAGAGCAACAGAGATGGATTGAAGAATGGTGTTACTCGAATGTTCATGGGGTTGATTTTAAACATGCCATAACAAAAACGGATGAAAAGAGATATAGTTTCCTTACGAGCGCAATCTACTTATGGTATTTTTTCAAAAGATTTAACCTTGAATATCCAAAGCATATTCTATTTGACATGCTTTCTTTTGAGTACGATAGGCAAGGAATCGAATATCTTGAAGACTATCTCGATGAAACTGAAATGTCATCAAGGATCTTGGAGAATCTGGAGGAAAACATCATAATCGATGATGTTTTGAAGAACCACATTGATTATTGTAAACGACATGGCATCAAGGAAGTCCTCAAGTTCGCTTTAATAGAAATCGTCAATATAAATAGAGATAAACATGATGAGATACGCCGAATAGCCCTGGAGACAGTTTGCGAACTATCTGATTCACTAACTGAATTAGAAGAATATCTCCCTGATATTACCGATGACTTTAAGTGGCAAGCTTTCGATGAACTTTTCAAAAACAAAAGTTCATATGCCCATGAATTTCTTTTAAAATTATTTCAAACTTCGGGAGAACCGGATCGATTTAAGGCTGCCGAGTATTTAATCAAATTACAGGATTTGAATGCTTTGGCTTATTATGTTGATTGGATTAAAATGGAACGTAATTTTTCAAGAGATATGTATAATTCATCACCTCTCCCTTCGTTACAAACACTTGATGCAGTTGTATTTCTGATTGAATTACTTAGAATGAACTACCAGGAAGATTTTAATCAATCGGATCATTTTGAAAGATTAGACAGGTTGGTTTTGGATGCATTAACAAGGATAGCATTATTATCTGACAATAACTATTTTGAAATCAAGCGATCTATAGAAGACTTTATTGAAAAATATAAGGGAAATTATAAAAATGTAAATTGGTTATATTCATTTCTTGAGCAACTGGAGCAAAAACATTACATAAATAAAAGTGAACAAATCAGTATTGATGAAGTATTAGAAAAATTAAAAACAGTGCAGTTTAACTAAATATCAAGTTGGGGATAGCTCTCTATATTTCAATAAATTTCCAATTTAACCTGCTCAAATTTCTGAAGGATTATTCCTTGGAAGCCGGGGAGGAAAAAGATCCACACACATGTCGATTTTGAAGAAGATTGAATAGATAAATTTCGTGTCATTCGTATATTTCGTGGTTTAATCTTTTAACGGTAGGGATAAATGATACCATCCATACTCTCCCAACAGCTCAGGCAGGGCGTCGAAGACTTTCTGAAAACAACCTTCCCTGTATCAACACCATTCTTCCATGGGATAGTTGATCGCCTGCTTTCTGAAGATGAAGGGGTTTTCAAAGGCCCCTATTTATCCATACAGCTTCCATTCAGGCAGGGTTCAGGCAGCCCTGATTTCTTTCCCGATGTTCCATTAGAATTTCCACCGTATCTGCATCAGGAACAGGCATTTAATCGCCTTTCAGGAAATAAACCAAAATCCACAATTGTTGCAACTGGTACAGGCTCAGGCAAAACTGAATGTTTCCTCTACCCAATTCTTAACCACTGCTATCGCCACAGGGGTGAACATGGAATCAAGGCGATCCTTATTTACCCCATGAATGCCCTTGCGACAGATCAGGCTGGTCGTCTTGCAAAAACAATATATGACAACCCTAATCTTAAAGGTCATGTCACAGCAGGTCTATATGTGGGACAGAGTGAAAAAGAACCTCATATGGTAATGAGCAGAGAGCATATTATTACAAATAAAGATACCCTGCGGACAAGCCCCCCTGATATTTTGCTTACAAATTACAAAATGCTTGATTATCTTCTGATAAGAGCAAGGGACTATCCTTTGTGGCAGAACAGTAATCCTGAAACACTGCAATTTTTAGTTGTAGATGAGTTACATACATTTGATGGCGCACAGGGGTCTGACCTGGCATGTCTTGTCAGGAGATTAAAAGCCCGTCTTAATACACCCGAAAAATATTTATGCTGCATAGGAACTTCAGCAACACTGGGCAGTAGTGAAGAAACAGATACACTTATTCAATATGTTCAAGAGGTTTTTGGGGAACCTTTTGATGAAAATGCCGTTATCATGGAATCTCGACTGTCTGCCGGAGAATTTCTGGAAAACAGCATGATAACAAGAGTTAACCTTGTTTCTCCTGACATGTCCAAAAAATTAAATGCAGATTCATATAATGGATATAAAGATTATATTCTTTCTCAGTATCAGCTCTGGTTTGAAGATGAAATCCTGGAAAGTAAATTTAATGAAGTCCAATGGCGCATTAACCTTGGAGACAAACTTAAAGGGCACAGCTTTTTTCAAAACCTTCTTAAAGTATTAAAAGGTAAAAGCAAAAGCTATAATGAAATCCTGTTTGAACTTGAAAAATGCACACCCGGCCTTAAAGGCGCCAGGCAGTCTTATAGAATAAATATCATTAACAGCCTTCTGGCAATGGTATCAACAGCCCGGACAGGCACAAATGATAACTCCAGACCTTTCTTGCATGTGAGATATCAGCATTGGTTGCGGGAATTACGTCGCATGGTTGGTGAAGTCAAGAAGAAGAAACCCCGCATTAATTTTGCCGATGACCTGAATGATGAACAATTAAAAAAGCATCTGCCGATTATTCACTGCCGTGAATGCAACAGTATGGGCTGGGCAGGGATGAAACGCCAGATGGACAATGAAGTTAATACTGACCTTCAATCATTTTACATTGGGTTCTTTAAAAATGACCCGAAAGTGACATTTATTTTCCCTGAAATGGCCGGTCCTGAAGACCTCAGCACGGATGGGCAGTTAAACAGCTTCTGTGCAGAATGCCTGAATTTAACTACAGAACATAAAGCAATTGAATGTCCGAATTGTGGCAGTGAAAAAATGATTCCTGTTTTTATTCCAAACACAAGAACCAGGCGAAAAAACAGACAGGTCGGAACACATAACTGTCCTTACTGTGGAGGGCATAACAGCCTTACCATTCTTGGTTCAAGGGCGGCCAGTCTTACCAGTGTATTAATCGCACAGCTTTATTCTTCAACATTCAATGATGATAAAAAGCTTTTGACATTTTCAGATTCTGTTCAGGATGCCGCACATCGTGCCGGTTTCTTTGCCGGGCGTACATATCGTTTTAATTTCCGAAGTGCTTTGCAGCATTTTATACTGGATTATTTAAAAGAAGAAAAAGACGGAATTTCACTTGATCAGGTTTCAGTTGAATTTATAAAGTACTGGTCGGAAAAGATGGATGAAAATACATTTATTTCAACTTTTCTCGCACCAAACATGGCATGGTTTGCCGACTATGAGATATTAAAAAAGGAAGGTTCGCTTCCAAAGAATTCCAATTTGCGCAGGAAAGTTGAAAAACGTATTGAATGGGAAATATACAGTGAGTACGGCTTCAGGACACGCATAGGTCGTACTCTTGAAAAAACAAGTTCCTCAATAGCATATCTTAGACCAGAGTTGTTGGAAAATACTACTGGCAAAATTATTGAAGTAATAAGAAATGAAATCGGAGGTCTGAAAAAACTGGATGAACATACTTTGAAATTGTTTCTTTCAGGCCTTCTTGTACATCTGAAAAAGCAGGGCGGAATTTATTATAGTGAACTGAACACTTTTATTGAAAGATGGGGCGAGCCGTTTATTATTAATAGAATACCATGGATGCCGAATTTCAGTAAAAATGCCAGAACTCCTGCGTTTTTAACCACAAAGAAAACATACAGGTTTGATCAGCTTATAAGCGGGCGCAGCAGCCGTATGACATGGTATGAATCCTGGGCGGATAAATGTTTTTCGCCAATATATCCCCTTGTATCTTCTTTAATAAGTTCAATTTATGAAATAGTAATAAAGATACTTGTAAATGATAAAATCCTTGTAGAGCAGAAGATAATAAATGATCTTGTATGGGGTATATCTCCTGATGTCTTTAATATCAGTAAAGAGGTTATTCAGTTTGAATGCAGGGAATGCAGCCATAATATGTCAGCCCCATTGTCTGGGGAAGAATACTGGGAAAATGGATATTGTATCCGTCGCCAATGTCATGGAACATACAGGAAAGTAGATTCAAAAGAAGATTATTATGGAAAACTGTATGCATCAGGAGATATAGAGCGAATTTTTGCAGCAGAACATACCGGTCTTCTTGAAAGAGATACTCGTGAAAAACTTGAAGAAGATTTTAAAAGGGCTGATCGAAACCCATGGGACCCAAACCTTATTTCCTGTACACCCACGCTGGAGTTGGGGATTGATATTGGCGAACTTTCATCTGTAATTTTATGCTCTGTACCGCCTGCACAGGCAAGCTATCTTCAGAGAATAGGACGTGCCGGCAGGCAGGATGGAAATGCTTTGAATTTTACAGTTGCCAATGCCAGCCCGCATGATCTTTATTTTTTTGCAGAACCAGAAGCCATGATAGCCGGTCAGGTTGAACCACCTGGTGTTTTTCTGAATGCATCTGCTGTTCTTGAACGCCAGTTTACTGCATACTGCTTTGACAAATGGGTTGAAAGCGGAATAAGCGAAACCGCTATCCCATTAAAACTTCGTCATGTTCTGGGCAATCTTGAACCTGTTAATATCAACAAATTTCCGTATAATCTTTTAAATTTTATCGATACTCGTCAAACACTTATATTTGATGAATTTATTAATATGTTTTCCGTAACCTTAACGGACGAATCCATTTCATACTTAAAAAAATTCGTTGAAGGAGACAAAGATAAAGAAGGAAGTCTTTCATATCGTATTATTGACAGGTTGTATTACCATTTTAAAGAACGTGAGTCTTTGAAAAAGAAAGTTAATTCATTAAATGCAAAAATTCGGAATAAAAAGAAAGAAAAAGCCAGAGATAAAAATTTTCAGGAAAAACTTGATGAACTTATCTGTGAGAAAAACGGCCTCCATTCACTGGTAACAAGAATAAATGACAGGCATACTCTTAATTTTTTTACAGACGAAGGTCTGATTCCAAATTATGCATTTCCTGAAGCAGGCGTAATGCTTCGTTCCATTATATACCGCAGAAAGGCAAAACTTCAGGAGGAAGGAAGCAACTACGATACCTTTACATATGACTATGAAAGACCTGCTGTAAGCGCAATAAGTGAACTTGCTCCCGCCAGTACATTTTACGCAGGTGGACGCAAAGTACAGATTGATCAGGTGGATTTATCTGTATCGGAAGTTGAAATGTGGCGGTTATGTAATAACTGTTCTTTTATGGCAATTGAAGGTGTAATTGCCGATTATTCAGCATGCCCACAATGCGGCAGCACCCTGTGGTCGGATTCCGGTCAGAAACGACAAATGTTGAGAATGCGACAGATGTTTGCAACAACATCAGATCAAAAAAGCCGAATAAGCGATGACAATGATAATCGTGTTTCAAATTTTTATAACAGAAAAATGTTTGTCGGATATAATGAAGCCGATATTTCGGATGCTTATAAAGTGAATAATGATGATTTTCCATTTGGTTTTGAATTCCTGTCAAAGGCCGTTTTTCGTGAGATAAATTTTGGAGAAAAAGAGGAAATTGGCGAAAAAGTAAGTATTGCCGGTGTAGAACTTCCCAGAAAAGGTTTTTTAATCTGCAAATACTGCGGCAAAATTCAGGACTATAAAGACGATATTAAACACGCTCTGACCTGTCCATCCAGAAAGAAAGAATCAGAAAAAAATCTTACAGATTGTGTCTATTTATTCAGGGAGTTTTCATCTGAAGCGATTATGCTGCTGCTGCCGATAATATCTTTTGAAGGCATAAATGAAAAATCAGATGAAAGATCAGGCCGTAAGCTTCACAGCTTTATTGCTGCACTCCATTTAGGTTTGAAGCAGGCGTTTGGCGGTAATATTGACCATCTCCAGACAGCTCTGCACGAAGAACCTGTAGCTGATTCAAAACATAGAAAAAAATATATCGTACTCTATGATACAGTTCCAGGCGGGACAGGCTATTTAAAGCAATTGATGCGAAGCAAGAAGCCATTGATGATGGTTTTTGAAAAAGCCCTTGAAGCACTGCGGTCATGTTCCTGCAATCAAAATCCTGATAAAGATGGATGTTACAGATGCCTTTTTGCCTATCGAAGAAGCTACAATATGGCTGGGACATCACGGGATACAGCCATTAAGATGTTATCTGAAATTTTAAGTTTTAAGGAACAGCTAGTGCAAACAAAAACATTAAAAGACATTAAAATAAACTCTTTATTCGAGAGTGAGCTTGAAGCTCGTTTTATCGAAGCCTTAAGACGTGTTCGCAATGAGAATATCTCTGTTTCACTCAAAAAAGAAGTGGTTAACGGGAAACCCGGGTATTTTTATAAGATTGGCGACAAGGCCTGGTACATTGAATTACAGGTTAATCTGGGACAGCCGGATGGTATCAGGGTTAAATCAAAGGCAGACTTTGTATTCAGGCCGGCACGAGCTCATAAAGGGGATAAACCAATTGTAGTTTTTACAGATGGATTTTATTTTCATAAAGACCGTATCGGTAAAGATTTGCTTCAAAGATGTGCGATTGCCCAGAGTGGCCGGTTTCATGTGTGGTCTTTGACATGGAAAGATATTGAAAGCCGCTATCAAAACCAGAGTTCGTATTTTGAAAATTATTTGAATATTCAAAATGAGCAACTTGAAAAATACAATAAATTAACTGAAAGCTATGGAATAAAGGATTTGCGAAAAACAAACAAAACCGACAGCTTTGACTGGCTTGTGCGGTTTCTTGTAAATCCGGAGTTGGCTAAATGGCAATGTCATGCATTTGTGCATAATTTGATCCATCTTGACAATGAACAGTTTGGAACACCTCAGGGTGCAGAACAGTGGCTGAATAAAATTAGGGCAAACCTTCCTGAAGAAGTAGTTGAAAATTTTAATGGTGCTATTTCAAACACCACTGAACCATGGTTTTATGGATTGTTTGAACCGGATTCTAAAAAGAACTTCATGCAACTTTATATTGCAGCTCAAGGGGACGCTATTCAGGCCTGCAAAATTTCAGGGATGTATATAGCCTGCCGACTTGAAGATGATACTGAAAATCGAGAAAAAAAAGAATTTGAATCTGTATGGAATGGGTATCTGAGATTATATAACCTGCTACAGTTCATACCGCATACTTATTTTGTCACACGTCAGGGAATGACTGATGAATATATATATGGCGGTTTTGAAGATTATGCATCTAAAGACAGCAGTATTAATAACAATGAATGGGATGAAGTGTTAGATTTAACCGATTCTAAAATACATGAATTAATCAATCAACTTGCTGAAAATAACTGCCCTGTTCCTGAAGTTGGGTTTGAATTAATAGATGAAAACGGACAGATTATTGCCGAAGCGGAACTTGGCTGGCCGGATAATCAAATTGCTTTTTTACTGCCGAACCAGCTTATATATTCGGTTTTGTTTAATCAGGCAGAATGGAAAGCAGTGCCTTTGAAGGATGTATCAGAAAATCCTGAAAAGTATATTAGTCTGTTTAATGAATAGGAGAATATCAAATATGAGCGCTGCAAAGAATAAGATCAAAGTTGCAATTGCTTCTGATTTTTTATTATCATTTTCAAAGATACCACGAAAACAACAGGCAAAGGCCATGGATTTTATCACAAAATTTAGATCAAATCCCGGCTTGCCGGGAATAAATTATGAAAAAATCGTACGTGCCAAAGACCCGAACCTTCGTTCAGTACGTATCGACAAGTCATATCGTAGCATTGTGCTTAAACCCGATACTGGAAATGTTTATGTCCTGCTGTGGATTGATCATCATGATAAAGCATATAAATGGGCTGAAAATAAATCCTATAAAATACATCCTGAAACCGGTAGTCTTCAGGTAATTAATGTTGAAGAAATTAAGGATAAAAAAACCAGTGTTTCCGAAAAAATAGCCTTATTTGCAGATATCCGTGACAGGCATTTGTTGCAATTAGGGCTTCCTGAAATACAGATACCGCTTATTAGAAGTTTACAAACAGCAGAAGACCTTGACAAAATAGCCGATCAATTACCTCAGGAAGCATATGAAGCTTTGTTTTTTATTGCTGATGGTTTTTCCCTGGAAGAAGTGTTTCAGGATATTGAAACAGCCGAGAAGAAAGAAGAAATTGACACAAATGACTATGGTTCAGCATTGAATAACCCGGATTCACGTCGTCGCTTCTATGTTGTCGAAGAAGATCTTGAGCTTGCAGCTATATTGAATGCTCCTCTTGAAAAATGGCGAATTTTTTTACACCCTTCTCAACAGAAGCTTGTTGAACGTCACTGGAACGGTCCCGTAAGAGCTCTTGGCGGTGCCGGTACTGGAAAAACCGTTGCAGCTATGCATAGGGCAAAGTGGCTTGTACAAAATGTATTTACGAATGAGAAAGATCGAATCCTGTTCACAACTTTTACTCGAAATCTTGCAGCCGATATACAGGAAAACCTTACTAAAATCTGCTCAAAAGATATGATGCGCCGAATTGAGGTTGTAAATCTTGACAGGTGGGTATCGGAATTTTTAAAAAAGAACGGATATGATTATCAAATTGATTACGGTCGCAGAATAGAACATCTTTGGAATAAAGCTTTGGATTTGGTTCCAGTTGAGCTTGATTTTGATTTGTCCTTTTACAGAGAAGAATGGGAAAGGGTTGTTCAGTCTCAAGCTATCACATCAGTAGAAGAATACATAAAGGCTTCCCGTGTTGGAAGAGGAACACGGCTTACCAGGAAAATTCGTAAAATAGTCTGGACTGTATTTGAGGAATACCGTGTATTATTAAATGAAGAAGGCCTGCGTGAAGGCAATGATGCCATGAGAGATGCTAGACTTTTATTGGAAAAAAAGAATAAAATCCTCCCATATCGAGCAATAATAGTAGATGAAGCTCAGGATATGGGTATGCAAGCGTTTAAACTGATACGACAAATAATACCTGAAGAAAAGAAAAACGATCTTTTCATTGTAGGAGATGCGCATCAGAGAATATATAGACATAAAGTGGTGTTGGGTCAGTGTGGAATCAAAATTATTGGCCGCGGCAGAAAACTTAAAATAAACTATCGTACTACTGATGAGACACAACGGTGGGCAGTAGGCCTACTTAAAAGTGTTAAAGTTGATGACCTTGATGGTGGCATTGATGACCAGAAAGGCTATAAATCATTATTGCATGGTATTACGCCTGATGTCAGGCAGTTCGATACTTTTCAGGATGAAGTTGAATTTATTGCTGAATATCTCAAAAAAATAGAAAATAAGACCGGGTCAATCAAGGAAGTGTGCCTGGTTGCAAGGACGAACAATCTTCTAAAACAGTATGAAAGTGCTATTTATGAAAAAGGTTTTGAAATATACTTTATCCGGCGCAGTGAGGCAGAAGATCGGTCATCACCAGGACTACGTCTGGCTACAATGCATCGTGTAAAGGGACTTGAGTTTGACAGGGTAATAATTGCAGGTGTTAATGATGGTATTGTTCCATTTGAGAGAGCCGGCACAGATACTTCCGACCCTGTTGTTAAACAAGAATCCGAAATTCATGAGCGAGCCTTATTATATGTATCGGCAACAAGAGCGAAGAAAGAGGTTCTTGTAACCAGTTTCGGAAAAGCAAGCAGGTTTTTAAATCAATAAGCATTTTTGAACTAATTAATATATCATGATTTAGTATAACTGTCTAGAATTCATCAACAATTTTCAAGTGATACTGTCTGTTGCTGATTTATTTAACATTTCAGGAGAAATTACATGAACAAACTCGATCTCATCGCAACCTTTAAAAGTGAAACCCGACTCACAACATCAGAAGCAACAGCTGTAGTAGACCTATTCTTCAATGAAGTGACCGCCGCACTTGCAAAGGGTGACAGGGTTGAAATCAGGAGGTTTTGTTCCTTCTATGTCAAGAAATACAAGGCGTATGCCGGTAGAAATCCGAAAACTGGAGAACCGGCCAATGTGAAACCCAAGAAACTGCCGTTTTTTAAATGTAGTAAGGAATTGAGGGAGAGGGTGGATAAATAAAAAATGACCCAGCATTTGCTTGGTTAGACTGGATTACCTATATTACGATGCAAAAAGATGTATTTCATATTGGAATCGACATCCAAATCCGTAGAAACTGCTGCTATGCGGTAATCGACGATAACAGCATCTTGATAGAATCAGGATGGCTTTCCAGCGCTGAGGTTGATGCTGTTGATTTACTGAAACGGTGGTCAAAATCAGGTCAGATTTATGTAGGAATCGACGCTCCCCGCATGCCACTGGTTTCAAAACGGCAATGGTACTGGAGCGGTACCAAACGAAGATGGAACCGTCGAAAGGCGCAGAAAGGAAATGGTCGGCATTGTGAAGTCGTGATCAGCGCATACCGACTTGCCAATCCTCAATGGACACCACTTGAGCATGACGCCCCGGAATGGATGCTGTTGGGTTTCAAGCTTTATTCAGCTCTCGAAGGTCACGCAATAATCTATGAGGTTTTTCCTACAGCCTCGTATGCATGCCTCCAGGGTAACTCTGATGTTCGTATTGACGCTGATTTTTCTGCCTGTAAACCAGGTCCCAAGGATATGCTTGATGCATTGGTTGCAGCTGTAACTGTGAAGGAATTTGTTAATGGGAGAGGGACTGAGGTCGGCGGTGGCGATGGATTAGGAACAATAATACTGCCGAGGCCAATCCCGAACCCAATTGATGAAGTATTAAAGTGGCCATCACGCTGAGTAGGAATCCTAAATCAGGAGAAAGAGTAACAGTGTCTTTGTGGTTTGGCTTCAGGTACGCTGTGTCTTGATTGGTTAAAGTTAAAGACTAAAAAAGATGTTATTCAAGTTCCAAAGTCCTTCGCATGGGATCTGTACCAGGCCCTATTGGCAATGTTTCTAAATTTATTAAGTTTTAGATTAAATGAACATTTGCCCAGTCTTCGCTCACATCCACAAGGGCAAGGAGCTTTATTAGCAACCCGTTTCTTTTTTCCCAGTAAATTCAAAGTTTGAATCACCTGTTCGCGATTTTGTAATCCAAACAAGTCCAGATAATCTATAATAATACCATCGTTGCCGTGGGCAAGTTCGCCTAATGGAAAGTCACCGCCATTTAGGAGTTTATAGGATACAGCATATAGGTAAGGGACCAAGCAACTTTCGGAGAAACCTACCAGATTTGTTCGCTCAGATATTTTATGCATCAAACGTAGGGGGGATCCAAGGCATAAGCTATTATCTGGATTAATATGATATTTACCGTCCCGAGGAATCTTTAGATCGATTTCTGTTACTTTGGGGATTTCTTTCGGAAATTTTTGAGGAATAGAAATATGCAGATGATAAGTATCACATATCTCAGTACCGCCTTTTGGTTTAGCTGAAAATGAAAAATATCCCTTCAATTGCATATCAAGGCTGCGAGTCGGCGAGATAGTCATGTCGGGATAATCTTTTAGAAACCTCGCGATCCCTTGTTTATCACCAGTCATCAATCAGATTACCGTGCCCAGGGTTTTGGAGATGAATTCCGATTGATGGAATGCGCTTTTGGGGACGAAACGGTTATAGAACTTGCTACCAACCCAAGCTGTTTCATTAATTCGGCAGAATTCACTCTTACAGAAAACTTTTGCTCAGCCTGTTTTTTAACGAAATCCATGTCATCGGAAGACCCTATAAGATCAAAATCTATTTGAGCTTGTTTTAACCAGTTCCAAAAGTTTTGCTCTAATCGCAGAGTTTTTCCATCTTGCGTGGGCCATTTGTCTGCAAAATCCTCATCAGGATCAACTGGATTAGGAATCCGAGGAGACCCGGAATTCACAAAATTGCCCATTTGGGATAGAATGGTTCGTAGTGCAGATTCCACATCAGCTTTACCAGCGTAGGCCCTGGCGGCAAGAGTCGTAATGATTATCGAAATAGGTTTGATATCGTCATATCCTTTGAACATCTGATCGCGGTGACGTTTTAATAGCTGAACCGATCGTTGAAGCGGTGTCTTCATTTTGAAAAGCGGAACATCATCGACCTGTGCTTTTTTGAGGTCTATTTGTTGAATTTGATTCATTCGTGATTCAAACCACTTGGCATACCCTTCAGGGTTACTTATATGCCAATCTTCGCAGATTTTCTTATAACCTTGGTGCCGATTATCTGTTATTGATAATGTTAATTGCGAAGCCGACCCAGAAATTAACTCATTCTCTCCGGATTTTCTCATGGACTCGAGGATAAGTTGTCGCCTTATTTCATCTGCCGGTATACAAGGAACAATATCCAAGTGGAAACTCAGATCATCTTGATACTCCAACCGCCAGCAACGGTGTTTTTCTTCTAAAGGCGATTTAATGCCTCTCGCCTCTCGATATGTCTCGATTTCATGGCCTACCAAATTTTTCAGGGCTTCTTGGGTGTGCGTAGCCTTGGCTATACCCTCTTCAAGTTTGCAGACAAGATCAAGGTCGTATTCCTCTTTATCGTCAAGTGGACGAATGGCTGTGCCAAGACGGAAAGATCCTTGTGGGAAAATATGAGGATCATTGCTTTTGCACAGGGATTCGTCTCTTCCGAGCCATTTCCCCATGTCGTCGTATCTTTTTTTTGCTTTCTGGTAAGCTGAATCAGGGAGCTCCAACAGTTCCGTCATGTGCTCTAAAAGAAGTCTTTTCTGTTCTTTTGTTATCATTTTAACCCCCGTTATTAATGTTAAAAAGTTTCCTAATATCATGACTCTGATGTGTGAACACCCTGTCCGCACGAGAAATGAGGTCATCAATAATTGTGTGGTCATCAAGCGGAAGTGGAAGGTCCGATTCGAAATCCAACCGAAGCAGCTGATCACTACCTAACATCAGCTGGAGATAATTGTATGTAGATTGAGACTGAAGCGACATCAGAAAGCTTATGAATTCCGGCCCTTTCCAACCACGCAGCAAACCCCATTTTCTGTTCGTATTAACACCGTAACTGGTTTTTGCATGCCCTGTCCCTAAAGAAAGAATACGAATATCTGACAAATCAATACCCAGACGTTTTTGTGCGTCAATTACAGCTGCTAAAGAAGGATTGTTTGCCCACAGTCCCCCGTCTGCCAAAAGGTATTCATTAACTTTTTCAGGATCAAAATAAGTAGGTGCAGAACAAGAGGCTAAAACTGCATCACTAACAAGTACCTGATTGTCACGAGTAAACTCTTGAGAATAATTGGATTTAAAAACATGAACCCCGCCATATCCAATATCAGTTGCTGGAATTAATAGTGGTTTGTTTATATCTCCGAGTTTTCGGTCTCCAAATGTATCCCGAAGAACCATTCGAAGGTAATTTTTATCATAAAGACTCCGCATCGCTGATACGGCTTTATTTTTGAAAAAGGAATATTTCCTAGAAAATATATTGGAGCCATGCAAACGGTAGAGCTCTAAAATTCGGATTGGTTCAATTTTGCAAGCGATGGCTGCGGCTATAATTGATCCCGTACTTGTACCGGCTATCATGTCAAATTGTTCGTTTATTCTGACTTTAAGACGATCTGATATACAATAAAGTATATGCGCAGGAAAAATACCGCGAATACCGCCACCGTCAATACTCAGAATTTTAAATCTACGCTGATGCATGCTCACGCCACCTTTTCACTATCTTTTTATTTGTCGGTCACGACACGTTTGTAATGCTTTGTTGCACTGTCTTTGCTCCAGTTTTTAAAGGCTTTTTGTTGCTGAAGGTCTCGTTTACTGTCAACTGAATCCTTGGTCTCGACCTCAACGGCGGTCTTATGACCGCCTTTTTCAGCTATGATATCTGGCCGGACACCTCTAATAGTGTCGGGTTTTCCCCAGCCCTCAATATCGGCCTTAACTTTGTAGCCTTTCTGCTCATACTGTTTTGCCAGCCTTTTGACAGTGGTGTTATGGGCGCTCTGTCTTTTTTTTGATCTTGCCATAATTGTCTCCCTTTGATATATAATTAGCGTAAAATGTTGAATGAACAACTATTATTTGTATTTTGCTTGTCATGGCAACACTAGGGTCTTCTATTTTTTGCTCTCAGTAATAATAATCCGGTTAATTTTAAAATTAGCCAAAAAAAATTGGCAAAAAGTCTTTAAGTCCGGCTTTATGTATTAGGAGGAGCCCGATGGGAAAAGACAGGGTTCTTGAACTTCTTGAGGCTGCAAACTGGCGCGACATAATTATCCGGCTGACCTACCATGCAGCTATTCAATTTCGCCGATATGGTTGGAAAACAGGATTGCCTAAAGGAAATTCACCAGATGATATTGCGCTTATTGCAATTCAGAAAGTCTGGGATGGAACACGTGACTGGGATCCAGACAAATACCCTGACCTGTTTAAACATTTGCAATGGATTGTTAGAAGCGATGTTGAGCACCTTTTTTCATCATTAGAGCATAAAAAAACAGGCCGAATGCCTGTGATGAAAAAAAATGATGGCACTGAGGTTGAATTGGGTGAATCAGCCGGTGAGCATCCGCACTTGATCAGCGGCAGAGTATTAACACCTGAAGAGGAACTGATCGCTGAACATGACAGAAATTCAGAGGCAGCCCTGATAACTGAACTGCATGATGCTGTTAAAGGAGACGAAGATCTTGAGCTGCTGTTGCTATGCTTCGAAGAAGGTATCGACAAACCAGAGAAAATTGCTATTGAGACTGGATGGGATATCAATAAGGTTTACAATTTGAAAAGAAAGCTTCTCCGGAAAGCTGCCAAAGTAGGCAAGAATAATATCAGGGGAAAGGAGGAGTGATGAAAAATGATAATGCTCTAATTCAGAGTTTCTATAACTTTTTAGAAGATACTGACGGTCTAACAGATGAGGATTTGATTGCAGAACTGAAAGAGCAAGGTATTGATGCCTCTAATCTTGAAAATAGGGTTGCAGAGGTTGTAAAGAAGGCCTCAGAAAAGAGGCGTTTAGCCTGGCGAGATAGTGCCCGACAAAGGCGATCAGAAATAGAAAAGCTTCTTGAACAGAAGATGGCCGCTTTCGGAATCACAGATCTAAAAAGGAAAATAACGGATATACTGGCAGGCAATTATGGGCAGGGAGCCCTTTCATATGCAGAGACGTTTTTCAGAAAAAAGGATGCCTTGACTGAAAAAGACCTGGAAAGCTTGATTGAAGATCTTGAAGACCTTAACCTTTTGGATGCATTGGGTAAAAGAGAATAAAGCGGATGCCATCACAAAGAGCTGCTTCAATAATACAGGATCTGCATATCAGATACCCTTCGGAAATATATGTTCGGGATATCGCGATGTCTCTCGGAGCGCTTGTTCGGGAAAGGGAGTTGCAGGGCTGTGAGGCAAGATTGGTTCGAAAGGGTGACATCGGCATAATAAGCGTAAACAGTATTATTCCTGAAGAAGGCCGGAAAAGATTCGCAATTGCCCATGAGATAGGTCATTTCATGTTGCATACAGGCACTCAGCTTATCCTTTGTAGTGAAGATGACATGCACGTCTGGAAAGAAAGCAAGGCACAGGAGATGGAAGCCAATGAATTTGCAGCAAGCCTCCTGATGCCGTACGAAATTTTTATCAAATTCATAAATATAGGTCAGCCAACCTTGGATATGATCAGCGAAATCGCGAAAACGTTCAGGACAACCTTGACCGCTACAGCTCTTCGCTATATCGGCATTTCTAAAGAGCCCTGTGCGCTGGTGGTCTCGAAGGAGGGATTTATCAAATGGTACAAGAAATCAGATAGTTTCAATTTCCATGTAAAGGTTGGGGAAAAACTAAATTTTGACACATATGCTTTCGACTTTTTCGATGGAGTGAGTCTTCCGGCAGAGCCGGATAGCATTCCTGCACGTGCTTGGCTTGCAGGTGAAATCAATGAAGAAGCTGAGCTTTTCGAACAATCATTATCCCTTGGAAGCTACGGTGTTGTGCTATCGCTATTGTGGATCTGTGATGATGTTAAGACTACGTACCGTCGATATGATGATGAACCAGAGGAACCGGAATTCGATCTTACGAATCCATTTACACCTGATGGAAAAAGGTGGCAATGGTAAAGATTTGAGAGAGCGGATGAATAGAGGATAAGGGCGGGATTGAATAAATGATGATAGCCAAAATAATCGGCATAACATTAGGCCTCTTAGCAGTGGGAATTTTTGCCTGGAAATTCAAAGAGACCCCATTATGTCGATCATAAATCATGTTGCCTTTGGGGTTAGGCGTGGGTTACGCAGCATATTGGATTTTGAAACAACTCATATAATGATTTTCAGAAAAATGGCCCACTGGAAATGAATGAAAATAAATGGATAGTTTATCTGCTCCGAGGCTCTGACGAATCCCTATATTGCGGAATAACCAATAACCTGAAAAACCCGCTGATAGCACATAATTCAGGCAGAGGTGCAAAATATACAAGATCTCGAAGACCTGTTGAATTAGTTGGTGCCAGTTCTGCAATGACGAAAAACGATGCACTTAAACTGGAATACAGGGTTAAGCATGTACCTGCCAGCAGTAAATATTATGAACTTACTACGAACCAGATTGATTTGAAATTTAATTGATAGGGAAAAAGGCAGAACCATTAATATCCTCGCCCTATAATACTTGAATATCTCAGTATAACAACAATTTGAGGCTTGTAAGAAGCTGTGATATAGCAGCTATCACAATTTCTGGCCAGATAGTGATATGGTATAGATGTACGAAACCGCTTCGCGGTAGCTTTAGTTCAGTTTTTCCAACATCCTTTTGAGGTTTAAGATTTTTTTTCTTTATTTTGTTATTTTGGCTAAATTTTTAAGCATGGAATTGAAGTTTTAGCTTTTATTTTTTTCAAGAGTATGCAATATTACTCACTGTAATTAGGAAATTACTAGTATATAATTTTAACAGAAATAGAGAAAATAAATCTTAAACCTCAAAATGATGTTGGAAAAACTGAACTAAAGCTACCGCGAAGCGGTTTCGTACATCTCAGTAGTATATAAACATTTTAAGGTAGATTAAAAGCTGACATACATAGCAGATACATGAAATCAGGGTTAAGTGCATAGACGTTGGAGTACATCAGGTTTTAGTACTAAAAAGAGGACGGGGCCATATAAAAAACCCCCAGATTACTCC
>JAUWMJ010000027.1 GCA_030613225.1 Desulfobacterales bacterium | reverse complement strand
GAAAAGGATATCCTTGTTAAATACGGAGGGGATGAATACGTTATTATACTTCCGAACAGTAATAAACAGGAGGCTAAAAAACAAACTGAAAAAATCCTATCTGCAATTAGAAAAACGACCTATCTGCAATCAGAATCCCGGCCGGTTCAGGTTACAGCAAGCTTTGGAATTGCCATGTACCCTGCAGATGCCGGGACAATAAAAGATCTCCTTGTTCTGGCAGATAAAACCATGTACAGGGTTAAAAACACAACTAAAGACGCTGTAGCTACATTATAAATGATGAATTTGTAAAAAATCGAATTCATCAGGTTTTAGGTGTTAAGTTTTAGGTTAATGTCATTGTCTGTTTTATCAAATGCTTAAAACTTAACACTCAAGTTTCGCACCCCTGATTTCCGTTACTGTAAAGACGGTAAGGGTTAAAAATAACATTTTTAAAGCGAAATCATTTGCTTATATTTTGTAACCGGCACACAATGGGTTATACAATATGGTTAGGCGCAAACAAGATATAACATATTGGATTGAATGAGGTATCAAGCATCAATCTTATATTTATTGATTGGCGCCGTTGTTAAAATCACTGGCAGTATATTTCGCTTTAATAATTTATTTTTAGCCCTTGCCGTCTATGGCTTTGTATAAACTAAAGGGTGCGAAACTTGAGTAGTAACTTGATTTTGCCGATACACATGGTTGAAGATAGTGGCATTTGATGGAAAAAGAAGAAAACAGGAGTAAATAATTTGAAAATCGTAGTTGTTGGCGCAGGTGAAGTAGGTTTTTATATTGCAAGCCATCTTGCTAATGAGAATAAAAATGTGGTGGTGATTGATAATAACGATGATGCTTTGCGTCGCGTGTCGGATAATATAGATGTTCAGGTGTTGAAGGGTTCAGGAAGCAGTCCGGTGGTTTTAGCGGAAGCAGGCATCGAAAGTGCCGATATATTTCTTGCTGTAACAAACAGCGATGAAACAAACCTTGTTTCCTGTCTTGTGGCGGACATTATTTCTCCATCCACAAAAAAGCTGGCACGTATCCGTGATGCGGATTATGATGAATATCATGAAAATTTCAGAAAATATGCACCACACATTGATACAGTGATCAATCCTGAGATCGAGGTTGTAAAAACCATTGACCGTCTAATGAGTGTGCCGGGAGCAGCCGATGTTGGAGAATTTGCAGACGGCCGCATAAAATTTATCGGGATATACCTTGACAAGGGTGCCAGGCTTGCCGGCGTACGGCTTTCAGATCTCCCTGAAAAAACAGGGGGAAAACGGCCACTTATTGCTGCAATTGTCCGTGATGAAGAGCTGATTATCCCACGGGGGAAGGATCGACTGATGGCAGGAGACCTTGTCTATTTTATAAGTGAGGCCGATAAGCTTTCAGATACCCTGGCTGTTTTTGATAAACATGCCGAGCCTCTGCGCCGTGTTCTTATTGTTGGAGGGGGACGAATAGGATTCCGGCTGGCTACGCTTCTTGAAGAAAAGTCGATTTACAGCAAAATCATTGAAATCAAGTCTGAACGGTGTGCCGAGCTTGCAGAAAAATTAAACAAGGTAGTTGTTCTTTGCGGAGACGGGTCGGATCAGGGGATTCTTTCAGAAGAGAATATACAGGATACTGATTTTGTAATAACTCTTACAAATGATGAAGAAACTAATATTTTAACTTCACTTCTGGCAAAACGGATGGGTGCACGAAAATCTATAGCAAGAATAAGCAAATTCAGTTATTTTCCGTTGATGAAAGCAATTGGTATCGAGCAGGTGGTAAGTCCCAGACTTTCAGCGATAAATACGATTTTGCAGCATATACGAAAGGGTAAGGTTCTTTCGTCCATATCAATTAAAGGAGAGCAGGCTGAAGTCATGGAAGCGGTGGCGCTGGAAACATCCGATATCGTGGGCAAGCCCTTAAAAGATATCTCATTTCCAAAGGGGGCGATGGTTGCCGGAATAATAAGGGGAAAAGAAATAATTATTCCTTCAGGTGAAAGTGTAATCATGCCGGATGACAGGGTGATTATTTTCGCAAGAAGAAAAGCTGTCTCCGGAATTGAAAAAATTCTTGCGGTAAAACTAGAGTATTTTTAGATGCGCTGGCGTTATATTCTGAATATTGTAGGAATATTAACCCTTTTTTTTGGGCTAACCATGGTATTCCCGCTTTTTGTCGGTCTTTATTACCAGGATCAAAGTGTTTACCCTGTTTTAAAGTCAATGGGGATAACAGTACTTGCCGGTTTAATTTTCCATATACTTTTCAGAAGCGCAAAAGCAGAGACAATAAGTCAGCGTGAAGGTATGGCGATTGTGGCCATAGGATGGACGGCCGTCGGTCTGTTTGGCGCACTTCCGTTTTATATAGGAAGCAGCTTTAGTTTTGTAGATGCTTTTTTTGAATCAGTCTCAGGTTTTACAACAACCGGGTCTTCGATTTTAACCAATATTGAGGCTTTATCCAAAGGACTTCTTTTCTGGCGAAGCTTTATTCAATGGCTGGGCGGAATGGGCATTATTGTCCTGTCAGTGGCGATTCTTCCTTTTTTAGGACTGGGAGGAATGCAGCTTTACAAGGCGGAAGTGCCAAGCCCTGTTCCCGACAAGCTGAAACCCCGCATAAGGGATACAGCCAGGATTCTCTGGAAGGTTTATGCACTCATTTCCCTGGCGGAAGTTATACTCCTCATGCTGGGAGGAATGGATTTATATGATGCACTGTGTCATACTTTTACAACAATGCCTACCGGCGGTTTTTCAACAAAAAATGCTTCCATCGCCCATTTTGGCAGCGTTTATTTTGACATAATATTCATTTTATTTATGATCTTAGCAGGCATAAATTTTTCTCTTCACTACCAGATGCTAAGGGGAAAACCGCTTGCTTTCTGGCGTGATCCAGAGTGCAGATTTTTTTTCGGAGTAGTGATTGTCCTGACGGCTATTGTAAGTTTCAATATTTATGGCAGTGTATATGAGAAGGTTGGACAGGCAATACGCTATGGCGCTTTTCAGGTTGTATCTATTGTTACAACTACGGGTTATGCCACAGCCGACTATGAAAAATGGCCTGCCATGTCCCAGCTTATTCTTTTATTATGCATGTTTTTAGGCGCTTCGGCCGGTTCGACAGGGGGAGGTGTAAAATGCCTCAGGGTTATGCTCTGTTTTAAGTTTTGTTATAAGGAACTGTTTTCCATAATCCATCCCCATGCAGTTACCCATATAAAAATAGGCGGAAAAACAGTACCTGAAGATGTTATGAGAAGCGTCCTGGGCTTTCTTGCTCTTTACATTGGAATATTTGCTTTAGGCTCTGTTCTTCTTGCAGGTTTAGGCGTTGATTTTGTGACATCTTTTAGCGCTGTTGCCGCATGCATTGGTAACATAGGCCCGGGTTTCGGACTTGTGGGCCCTGCAGATAATTTTGCACAGATGCCGTATCTGGGCAAATGGCTGCTTATATGGTGCATGCTTTTAGGAAGGCTTGAGGTATTTACTGTAATTATCTTTCTGGTTCCGGAATTCTGGCGTAAATAAAAAAAATAGATACTTTTTGTTGACAACAGTAAAATATATCGTTAAATAAACAGTTTTTTATAGGGCCGTTAACTCAGCTGGTAGAGTATCTGCCTTTTAAGCAGAGAGTCGCGCGTTCGAGCCGCGCACGGCCCACCATGAGACCTCTGAAAAAGTCTCAACATATGCGTCCCCATCGTCTATCCTGGTTCAGGACATCCCGCTTATGCAAGCGGGACGACAGGAATAAAAGGCTGTTGACGATCCTATAGTTTGGGATAGGGGGCGGAGAGATCGAATACGTCCCCATCGTCTAGCCTGGTCCAGGACATCCCGCTTATGCAAGCGGGACGACAGGAATAAAGGGCTATTGACGATCCCATAGTTTGGAATAGGGGGCGTATAGATGGAATACGTCCCCATCGTCTAGCCTGGTCCAGGACACCGGCCTTTCACGCCGGCGACAGGGGTTCAAATCCCCTTGGGGACGCCAATATTTTCAATTAGTTATAATATTTACCTTTGCCACCTTTGGAGTTGACGGCTCCACAGACGGCTTTTTCATTCTGGAAGATCCGGTACAGCAAAATCTCTGGCATGAGGTTTGAACTCCAACACTTCGCCTTTATCACGAGACAGGTCTTCCAGAGCCCCTCTCACACGCTCCATGCCTATGCTTTTCAAATACAGTTCAGTTGTACCAGGACTTTTATGCCGCAAGATGGACTGGATCACTGCTACTTCGTATCCGATGCTGTACAGGATAGATGCCGATAGATGCCGAATAGCATGAAAACCAAACCTTTTCACTTTGGCACGATCACAGAGCCGACGCATGAATTGAAGACGAGACTTGAACGGTTTGCCATAGTATTTTTTGCTGAACTCCGATTCATTTATGCACATAAAAACATGAGGCTGATCCTTGATCGGTCGATGCTCCCACCACCACCGTAACGATTTTCGCAATTCGCCGGTCATAGGAAGCCAGTCATATTCATAGGTGCCGTCAGTTCGTTTCCGTGTCCAGAGGCAGATCCTATTGTTTGTGAAATCGACATCAGACCAAGTGATCTTGAAAATTTCACCTCGCCTGGCAGCAAGATGTAAAAAAGCAAGCAACATAACTTTGTCCTGTCCCACGGCAACTTCATAAACCTTCCAAAAGTCCTCTTCCGATGGCACATAACGAGGCTGACGTACCTCCGGCATTCGATCAACCAAGCAAGGATTTGGCCCGGGTAAGGTTGGTTTCATGTATTTCATGCCCCAGTTCCAGGCCGCTATAAGATTTTTACGATCCTTGTTTGCAGCGTTTCCAGATCTTTCCTCCTTTTGTTTAATAATGTAGGCCATCACATCGGCCATTTGTAAATCTACGGGGGGCAGAGTTGGAGATATTTCCTTGAAAAAACGACGAAACATCGAACGCTTTTCATCATACGTTTTGGCTGAAAAGCGAGCTTTGGCTGTGTCGAGGTAAGCTTGCGCCCAATCATTCAAACAAACCATGTCGATCTTCTTGTTCCATTCGCTGACGGGTTTTCGGCGCATCTTGGCTTCCCACGCCACTGCCTCCTTCTTCGCTAGAAATACTCTTCCCAGTCTCTTCCCATCCTTCCGCACTTGGGCTATCCATTTCTGTTTCTTTTTGTATGGCATTTATAACACTCCTTTCAAAGAACAAATAGAGGCGACCCAAGCGCATTCCACCTAATTGGTCATAATTTTCTCTTACGGTTTTTTGGTCAATACCTAAAAGTTCAGCTACTTCTTTAACTGTTATTCTTTTCCCTAATCCACGATTGCCTTTGGCATCCATTTTTAATTCGCCATGGCTCGTATTTAATTTGAATAAATGTTCATTTTTAAGTTCAAATTGTTCTATATCTTTTAATATGAATTTATAAGTATCAGGACAATTACCAATTGGATCATCAATTCGTTCGTTATTTTCATCATAGACTGGTAATTTTTCGTTGTATACGATTACTTCAAGAGTTCGCTCGTTGACTCCCCATCGGTTTCTGACTAACTCTCCGTATATCCATTTATTTTTATTAATCATGTCTGTCTCCCTCTTCCCTTCCTCTTAAAGTCTTGGCTTGAATCCCATTACATTCTTATACTCCCTAATCATGGTTTTGTAAAGGATGTCTCGGTGTTGCTCTTCAACGATCACGCTGTCGTACACAGAAAGTCCCAATATTCCTTTCTTCATTAGTTTCATCAGGATTGCATTCATGATGTGGCTATCCAAGTTTTGTAGCCATACGCCTGCATCAGAAAACAGATATTTTTCGATTCGCCAATGGGGTTTCCTGAACATTTCAACTAATGTCTTGAGCGGATTTGTGAATTTCGGCATGGGAATATTTCGGTTCCGCAATTCATCTCTGATGCCACCATAGGCTGACTGAATAGTCTTTGCGTTTATGGCTATTAGCCCAACTGCCTTGAATACGTCTCGGAGCTCCGGTCCTCCACAGGCAACATAAGGATCTTCCTGATAGTTTATGCCTTCCTTGTGATACAGCATCATAATGTGGTACGCGGAGTAGTCCAGTTCAACAGTCTTCCTTCCGTTAATCAGTACGAAGGGCCTCATTTGCTTTGGCATTCTCTGATGAAGCGCTCCATAGGCTCTGCCGTTATATTTGAATGATCCACGGTTGAAGACTCTGTACAAAGATTCGGCATTTAGCCGGAACTGCAAGTTTTCAACCCCAATGTCTTTCAGAAGGAAGGTTTGGTCCAAGATTTTATTTGCAAGTCCTGGAGTGTCGCAACAGCCGATGGAAACACTTCGGTTTTTCAGGTATTCCAGGAACGCAAAGTTGGCTATTCTGAAATCGTGCAAGCCCAATGCAGGCATAGGTTTAGAGCAATCGGTATCAGTAATGGATGGATGTAGATAGTAATGGTATTGTAGTTTAGTAATGGATTTAGGAATATGTATTGGAGGTAATTGATAAGGGAATCTTGGGATTAGTACAGGTTGGATATATACGGATTTATTACTATTTGAGTTAGTGTAAGGTCTACTTGTAGCAGGCTGACTCGTCCTGTTAGAATATTGTTAAGAAGCCATACCACCAGAAATCTATTGTTTACTTCACAGCTTCCAGATAGGTCAACCTTGATTTCATGTTGCTTCAAGAAGTGGTTGTATTGTTGAAGTTGTTCTCGTTGTTTACTGATTTGTATTGTTTCTCTGTATCCAATATCTTTTTTTTTGATATCGCGCAGAATTATCAGTTCTTCCAGCTCTGGTGGCAAAACAAAATTCTTATCTGCTAAGGAAAGCCGTCTGAATAGATGCCATAGCTTCCTTGTTCCCCACATCCTCGTTTGTCGCCGAACTCCCGTTTTGCGGTCTAACCATCCCCCTTTTTGATTGATATAGCCAAGCCATTCCAGCGCATCTATCAAAGGAATCAAACGGTTGTACTTTAAAAATAACTGCCCGTATCTGGAATCACGGACATAATTGTTTTTTTTCCGTGAATACCTGACAGGCGCTCCCATAAGATATGACACCCAAAGATTTAGCAGCACCGTTTTAAGCGCATCCTTTGATCGTGTTTTGCTGGAAATCTTTATCAGTCCTGAAACTTCACTAAAAGTCCTGTCGACAATTTCACGAAATTCTGGTGAATCAGACCAGTAGACATTCAGGAATAGAGCCTCTTTGAGCCAATCTGCTTCAGGGAGCTTCTCAACCTCGATAAGCCAGTCGGAAGTATCCTCATACTCTCCGAATGGGAGTTCCTCTGCCCAATCATCCAGGCAAACATAATCCAACACTCTTAATCTCCTATTATTATCTATACTATTTTATATCGGACATTTTCCACGGTACATAAAAATATTTTGTTTAATTTACCACATTTTTCCCACGTCATCCTCCTGATAATCATTATTAAGATGTTCGCCGGCGCTGGCCAATTCTTCTGGACTAAGCTGTTGGGCCATTGATCCCCCCTTTAGTTTGATAGATGAATCTTATCATTAAGGTTGATGGAAAGCAAGTATGCCGATTTTCATAATCGTTTGATCTTTTTGTGTAAATAGTGTATATATCAATCTGATATTACAACATTCTGTAAAACTGTGGTATCTCAATGTATTCAATTTTGATGATTCTGTGATCTTGTTAAGAAATCTGCAATTTTTTCAATTCCTAAATTACAGCCACCTAACAAGATTTTACTTGACATTTAAATGTATTATGTAGTATAGAAGAATTAATAGAAAGTTGACAAGAAGTTGGATCTCACATTTAAACTTCATTCTCATTGTCGATTCTCTCTGCTATTCATATTCACCTATTGAGCCTTTCTTCGAGTTCCAATTTCTTTCCCTACTGAAATAGATAATGATTTTCATTAAACTTTAACCTAATAAATAGGCAAAGATTAAATGGAGATCCCCCTTAAAATATGCCAGCCTTGCTCCTGACAGGCGTTTGTTATGTTGGGAGCTAAGAAATTCATTTCTTACCTACTCTTTTCAATCTGATTTAAGAAAGGAGGTATGTCATGATTAAGCGATTGTTTGTAATCACAGCATTGGTAGTTGTTTTGGCAATACCAACCATGGCTGCAGCATTTGAGCGTCCCTTTGTGAAATCCTTGTGTGATTTTCCTTTCGGTGATTCTGGATATTTTGAGGTCAGGTTCGATCAAAGAATCTATGATTCCGATTACTATAACAAATCCTACCCAAATGGTGGTATTGCATTTTCGCTATGGCTCGGATTTTTTCCTACCGAAGCAGAGCGGGATGAATTAGCTAACAACGTCCGACGGGTTATTTTTCGTAACAAAACAACCGGCTCAAGTCACATACTAACCGAGCCCATTTTATATACTTTCATAGGCACTCCGTCCGGCGAATTTACCCTTTGGCTCGGGCAACATTATAATCTGATAGGTGACTGGCGTATTATCGTTCAGCATAAGTTCCACCGGTATACGGCAACTTTCACAATTACCCAAGAAATGCTTGACCAGATTCCACCACTTCCAACAAATCCTGAAGTACGTTGGCATATGGACGACCCTACCACCGGAATTATTGATATTATTGCTCCGATAACAAATGGTGATCAATATCGCCTTAAACTTTTTGATGAAGACGGAAATATAATGACCAACGATATCATGCTGATCGTTGGTGGCTTTGCTGAATATAGTTACGACTCGCCAAATATGCTTGGAAGAATGGCGCGTATCGAAACTCGTCTTTATGGTATGGACTGGCCGATATTGAAACCATCGGAAACCTGCAATGCAGACGGAATGAATCCTGGCGGAATGTCCAGATCATGCATTTACTTTAAAACAACCCCAGAAACTTCAACTTCACTTGAGATGCTGAGCGTGACGGGAACAGCGCCGATGAACGGGGTCTGGGGCTGTTGTTACGGACCTCTAGAGGGAGGTACAACTACGACCGATACAATGGGGGTATTTACATTTACAGGGTCTTCGGGTCTAAGGCAAGTATTCAGTTATACTTCCGAGAACGGTTCCTGTAGTGGGGTTGGAACGGAGATACCCGACGAAAACATACCCTTTACAATAACAGTGGATGGTCAGAAGACGGTCGCTGGGTGGTCAGATACTTTCTCCATGGTGGAGCCGCCGGACGGGCTCCCGGGAACGCCGTTGGTGACCACCTTTACTATAGACGCTGGTCCAGAGGGAACCTTAAGCCATATTTTTTACATGGATGACAGAACGACGCCATGGAAAATTTATCGCCCGGAAGAAGAAGGACTTTGCAACCCTGACGCTTATGGCTACCCATCATGCCTGATGACTGTTGACCCTTTGACTAAACAGTAAAGAAGAGGAAAAAGCTGGGCAACCCGCCGACCCTTTTTGTGGCATGGCAATCATCGGCGGGTTATTTGAAAATGATTTATCTGACCCGACAGCATCGGCCTTCACACGTTAAGGCAGATTTGATGATTCCTGCCTTTTATGCGTAATAATTAGAGCCCTATAATTTTATCGATTTCGATATAAAATCATCATTCCAAGACCTGTTCTTTTGCTATATATGTCAGCTTTTAATATACCTTAAAATGTTGATATACTACTGAGATACCCAAACATTAAAAATTGGGAAGATCTGAACCTATTTTCTATTTTGAATCATCGCTGAACTTTTTACGTTTTCTCCGTTTCCGATCTTTTAGACCTTCCTCATATGCAAATCCAAAAAAACTTCCAAGGAAAAACGCTTCTTTGGTCGTGAATTCACTCTCCTTTGTGTCAGTCTCATAAGGTTCATCTTCCTGCACAGGATCACCATCAAATGGTTCTTCAATTTCCAGATCCTCTTCTATATTGTCATCAAAAATATCCTCAAAAAATTCTTCCATTTTAAAATCTCCTTTCAGAAACACGAAACCCCCTGGAACATTTCCGAAGGGGCTTCACGTTAATCATTTTAAGTTATCTGTTTAAGCGGCTATCTTTTCTTGCTCTTTATCTTCGTTCAAAATTAAGTTTAAAACTTTTTCTGTTTCCGACATCACTTTCAAACAAGCAGAGTAAGGATTCATTTTAATTTTTTCCGCGTAGCCTTCAATATACTTGTAGCTGTTGCCTGTCGTATCGGCAAATTGCTTTCCGACCATACGGCATAAAGCCTGAGCAGATAATTCTGCAATAATCTCTTGCAGAGGGTCTTGGCCTCTTTTCAGATTTCCCTTAATCTTTTCGTGTGCGGCATGGGAAAGCTCATGAAAGAATATTTTCTCTTCCGGCGTTGCCAGAGCTATTTCTTTGGACTCAAAAGAATAATACCCGCGATACCGGTAATTCCCTGGGATCGCCTTCACAGATATTCCCCATTCGCGCGCCCGCTCCATCAAAGGAAACTCCGGCAATTCAATCTGTTCATAATCCAAAGGCTCACCCTCTGTATCTTCAACCGCAAAAACAGGTCTACAACCAAAACCATAGAGCTTCATTTTTTCTTGGCCGTCATCATCTACTCTCTTGATGAAAGGCACCAAAATATAAATGGCTTTGCTTCCTTTCTTAACGAACCTGTTCACTTGTTGCCACTGCTTGTATCCCCTGGCATCTCTCGTACCATGAAGAAAAACCAGAGTACGATTTAGCAGGGACCATTTTGAGCAGGGCAGGTTTGGAATCGGAAACATCGAAAGTGCCACAGCCTTTGGTATATCGCCGGATTTGAATTGGTCTAAAATTATGTTTAAAGTTTGTTTGACTTTATCATTCATATTTTTATCCTTTCATTTTGAATTTGTTTGCTGTTGTTTAAAAAAGTTTTCTGTCTCGATTTCTACTTGCACCTTACACTCAGGGCAGATGCTGTGAGAAATCCTGTAATTTTTATCAATTTTACTTTCACACTCTTTGTTGCCCAGAAATTTCCCACACCAGGCACATTTGATCGTTATGCACATATTTTTTCCTCCATAAATAAAAAAACCCTTCACAGGGCTGTAATATGCCGAAAGAAGGGTTGATCTGTTTGATTAATGGTTAACTATTATAAAGTTTTCAACCTTACTGAAAAATCTGTTTACTCTACCTCACTGAGCCAGTAAATTTTCTATTAAAGACGAAGCATCAGGCTTTGACAGGTGCTGTACAACCGTTCCAAATGCATCCAGACAATGTGTATCCAAGGCAGAACGGCTCTTACCAAGTTTGTTATGTAATCGGAGGATGTATTCATATTGCCTTGACGTCAATCTTCCGTTTCCATTGCCGTTTCCGCCATTGCCAGAATGTCTTTTCCCGCCGTTTGCGCCGTTATTCTGACGTCCAGGTTTCTCGCCATTGTAGAGAGAAAGACCAACGCCCAACAGCGTAGCACATTTCTTTATAGAATCCGTTGCTGCGGCTTTGAGGTCATCTGACAAAGAGATTATTTCACCAGTTTCTCTGGCACGGGTGATACGGCTTGATCCGAACTGTGTTTTGATTACATCGCCCGCCCTCAACTCCCCAAGTACGACAACCTCATCTGTATCTTTCAGAATTTCATGCTTCAGGATCGAAAAAGCCCACTTGGCCTCAAAGGCATCATTCAAACGCTGAATGACTGAATGTCCTTCGATGTAATCAAGCATTTTGCCGAAGTTGCCCTCGCGCTGCTTAATTTGCCCAGGGCCAAAGGGTTTTTCTAAAATTTCTCTATTCATGTTTTACCTCCATAATGATTCAAAATGATAAAAGCGCTGCAGGATACGACCTACAACGCCTTCATCGGGTTTATGGTGAAGTGTTTCACCGGCTAAATTCTGTTTCTATTCTTGAACAAGCACTTCCTTATTCGTGTTGTGCTGGCCAAAAGAGCACCCCAGACATTTGCTTTTATCCCGGCATCCGTCACAGACCTTCTCCCTGTCCATGACCCTGGGCAAGTACTCAAAAACCCTCTCTATGGCTTGGGTCATCGGGATGCCAAGTGCCCAGCTAATCCGTCTCAACGTGCATGATGCTTGAATGCTCAATTCAGGTGTGTATGCCACTGTTGTTTCACCTCCCCTCAAACGTACAAAAGCCATCTGCCGACCTTGGCAAAATGGCTTCTCATTAATGGTATAAAATCTTTGTCTCAGTCTATCTCGTCATACATCTTCTTAATAAGTCCGTCGTCCGCAAAGCTGTAATACTTTTCATTCTCCATTGAAATAATCAGGTGCTCGTAAACATTAATTCCTATAATCTTTGAAGCGTGAACTATTCTTTTTGTAATTATTATGTCTTCAGGAGAAGGCGAAATATCTCCGCTTGGATGGTTGTGGCAAAGAATCATAGCACAAGAGTTTGCCAGTATTGCAGGTTTCAAGACTTCTCGTGGATGGACCGTGGCAGATGACAGATCCCCGGTGGAAACAATATTTAAACCGATAATCCTGTTTTTGGCGTTAAGAAGGATCACGCAGAACTGTTCCCTGTCAGGCTGTCCCTGCGTTTCTATGAGCTTCTGGATAAGGGGAAGTGCCTGCCTGGAGTTATTCAACTGAAACTGCTTAAATGGAACGTGTTTGTCTCTGACCAGGGACACTCGATAGACAGATATGAACTTGGTGCTGTTATTCCGATTGCCGTTAGCTTCGAAAAGGTTCATCTGCGTCATTCTTTGTGAACCCTTCTTAAACAAATGATTGCTACTTTTTTCTTTCATTGTTCCTCCCTTCAACGCAGAAAGGGCCACCGATAACCCCGGTAGCCTTTTGGTTAAATTAAACTTTATTAAAAATTCTACTACTGCTTAAACGATTTGAAACCACCCCCCTCACTTTATGAATTAGTTTGAAAAGCTTGTCGAATTAAGAGCAATAGGGATGTGCCCCCTATAACTATATGAAATAGTTAATAATACCGCTCCTCATGCTTTTGGTGCAGCTTACACTCTCGGTGTAATGGAAATAAGATGAACCATGATTTAAGGACTTTCAGTGGTCGAATGCTGGAAGTGTTTTGGAAGGAATAAAAGAGGAAATATAAGTAGAGCGGGAATTAAAACCTAATGACCATGATGCAGGCTTTGCGGCCTTGTTTAAATCGATTTTAAGACGTGCTTTGCCGAGAGCATACCTTTGTATAGACACAGCCCAAGCACGCCAAATACACGCGTTTTAGAGCTCCTGGAGAGAATATTGGGAAGGTGCATAGGAAGTATTTGTGGTAGTAAAAAAGGTGTGTCTGTC
>JAUWMJ010000162.1 GCA_030613225.1 Desulfobacterales bacterium | reverse complement strand
ATCGTCAATTCTTTTGCCCTTTGATATGATTACCCAGATATGTATCAGGCAGCGCCATTGAAAGCTTGACACATCGATGTGCAAAGTCTTTTGTCCTCTTCTTTAATTCAGTTTCATCCATTTCATGCTGACTTTTTGAATCGATCATTTTTCAATCGCCAATCGTCAATCCCCAATCGCCAATCGTCAATCGTCAATCGCCAATCGTCAATCGTCAATCCTTAATCCCCCTACGTTAAATAACCAAATGACTCAAATGATCAAATCATCAATTGTCTGAGCGAACCGGCCATATAAAGCGGAGGAAATTGTTAGCCTTATTGCTGTCGCCCACGCTACCATCGTTCATGGACACGAGCCATGCGCGGTTGGTATCGTTCGCATACGTAGTACTCGACCAGTAGACGTAGGACTGCACTCCGTTGAATGCTCGCGGTGTACCAGAACTGACTGCCTCTGTTCCGTGTGCTAATCCATACAGCTCATATTTTGTTGGTAAACGCCAGTCACCTTCTAAAGAACCATCACTAAGGCCACCAACCCCGTTCCAGAGTTGCGCAGCTCTATCATGAGCATTTGTTCCATTCATCGTATTTACCCAAAAAGCGTAGGTCCCTCCCCACGATGCATTTTTCAACCACACCAGCCCGGTGGTCATATCCTTTACCGTTCCATCACCCTGATCACACCACCTGGTTCCGGTTAGTGTGCCCTCGCAGGTAATGCATTTTTCAGTAATCTTGGCGTGGACTTCATCCAGGGTCCGTCCCGTGGAAGCAGGATCTGACACAGGTTCTGCAAATCCCCCGGTGCGCCTGGTTCCGGCTACTCCCGTGTCCAGATAATCATACAGGTCTTCTATGGTATACATAGCACTCGCATCATCATCAGGAGCGGCCGGTGGCTCCAGATTCCCTGCACAAACCAGCCCCGGTAAAAACACTGTCAGTGAAACAAAAACCATGATTATTGCCAATGCTAATATCGCTTTTTGACGTTTCTTCATATTTGCTTTCTCCTTTGGTTATTTTGCTCATATATTTTTTAAAAAACAAAAACATTATCGTTTACATGTAAGAATCTAACCGGACATTACTGACACGCAAAGACTATGTGCAAACAGACAGTGTGTAATTATATATATAGGTAATTCAGATAGTTGAGCGTGGTAACTTATAATCCGGGGTTTGAATCTTTTCTTTTATTACCTTTCTCGCTCTTCTTACCGAAGATACGTTGCCGCAAATCACGAACCAAACTTTTTTGTTCATCAAGTTCCTCTTTGAGAAGTTCTTCGCGTTTGACAACTCGCTCATATTGAGCTTTCCAATAATTCCCGGCCCATTTTAATTTGGTCAGTTCTTTTTGTGTTAGAAAAACCAACTTGCTCGTACAAACCGTATGGTCTACCTCAACTGGAATTATCTCTTGAGAGGTTATTTGTGATTGTTGGGCATCATTTGTCATGCCCCCTCTATACACTATTAAACTCGATGTATCCCGAACTTTTTTAATTATTGCGGGTATGGATTGGACAAATATTTACAAAGTGAAAAGTTATTTCGGACAAGTCAAGCTAATGCTGTCAATTCTTCCAATCAAACCATAAGATGAAACTTTAAACAATATTGCAGACTCACTTGGCAAAATTTCAGATAGGATCAATGGGCTATTTTGATTCAAAGTCATCATTAAGATTTTCTTCCAAAGTATCCATTAATTGTTCAATGATTTGAAAATCTGCACGATCCTTTGGTCTCATACTATTACTTTTAACTTTTAACAATCCTTCTAAGCTAAGTACTGGTATTTCTACGTTATTAATTGTTTTAATAGTAATATAGTTTTTCAATTCTTTAAATTTTAAACCGCTGACACTGGGCATGATATCAATAGTAAATTCATCATTGATTCTAATTGCATGCTTATGATCACCGTTAAAAGGGTCTTCTTCTCCTATTAACTCTTTGGTCACGCCATCAGGAAGTTCAGAAAGAGCTAATATCCATTTTTTTGAATTTTTAACATCAGGATCAACAGATATATCTATATCAGTTGTTGTTCTCGAATATCCATGAGACAACAATGCATAACCTCCAACCAGAACAAATTGAACATCATATTTTTGCAGTAATTTTACTACATCAATAACATCTTCCCATGTCGCTGGTCTTGTATACTTATTCATGCAAACCATCTTTTAATTTTTCTACTATCCATCTGTCCCAGTCTTTATTAGCTTCTTCATGATTTTTATATCTGAAAATACCTTTGGGCACACGAGTTCTGAATTTAGAAAGGCTGATTAACCACTCTCTTTCTTTTTTTGTAGGATGTTCCAAACCGTAAGGTAGTTGTGTTCTTTTTCCAATTACTCGCATATTACTCTCGCTTTATTTTTTCTCCATTTATATTTAATCTAGACTTCTTTTTATAAATGTCAACAAATATCCAAAATTTTGGGGATATATAATAAAAATATTTCAAAGAGCGAAATGTAAGTTAAATGGCTACATGTCGGATCATACACGAATATTTTCCCCGGGCAATCTTCCCGATGACCTGATCAGGGCACATGAAGCCATGCTGAAAGTTCAAACCTTTATAAAAAAAGAAGCAAAACCGAAAGTAAAAGCTGGTAAACTATACGATATGGCACTGGAACTGACTAAAGAACTTGGCTATGAAGATTATTTCATGGGGGTTGGCGATCGCCGAATCCGTTTTGTCGGACACGGCATCGGCCTTGAGCTGGATGAGTATCCCTTTCTTGCAAAAGGTCAGGAACTCGAATTAGAAAAATCAATGACCATAGCACTTGAACCGAAACTGATCTTTCCGGGAAAAGGGGTTGTAGGTATTGAAAATACTCACCTGGTAACAGGCAATGGCCTGAAACAGCTTACGCATTTTGATGAAAGGATTGTTATATTATAACCTATGGTAATTATTCAGGGGGTACACTGCTAACTCAAAGAATTTATTCACCGCAAAGCCGCAAAGAACGCAAAGAGAATTTTATTTTTCTGTTTGCCGTTGAGAGGACGGCAAACAGAAAGCTTCAGAAGCTTCGCTTCATTTGATGGTAATAGAAAGCTATAATATACGGCCGCCCCAATTGTCTGAATATCTTAGTTTATCAAAGTTAGCGTGATCTGCCCGAAGGGCTTGGGTTTATTAATTTTCGCCCTTTTATCCCGCTATCATTAGCGGGGCTCAGCGAAATTAATAAGATGAAATCCTCTGCGTGCTCTGTGCCTCTAATGAGCGAAGCGAACCCCGCTGGTAGCGGGACAAGTGCGCGGTAATATAATACCCTCTGAATAGATACAACCTATGAGCTATTACCTATAAGCTAATTGCAACTATATGCTTTTCTTTTATCTCTTTCATCAGCTTTTGCCGATCATGATACAAGGCATGCGCTGTTTCCAGTGTTATCTGCTCGAAACGGATCGTATCCCCAGGAGTAGCCTGAGCAATTTTGCAAAGTTCTGTGGAGATCACAGTTGCGATTTTCGTATATCCGCCCACTGTTTGTTCTACCAGCAGGATAATTGGTTGTCCGTCTGCAGGAACTTGAACACCGCCGGGTAAGCTTGGTTCTGAAATAATACTTTTTGGCATTTCCTCTTTATGCTTTATTACAGGACCCTGGAGTCTGTATCCCATCCGGTCTGCCTTAGCGCTGACCATATATTCTGATTCAAACAGAGTTTTAAGACCCTCATCAAAAAAGTCATCCTGGGGCCCTGGAACAGCACGGATAACAATATTAGAGGAATATTGTGGTATCACAGCGGAAGAAAGGTGTCGCGTCTGGTTTAACAGTACCCCTTTGCCTCTTTTAATAATATCCCCCTGCTTCAGCGAACGGCCGGAATAACCTCCTATTTTACCGCCAACATAGGTTGAACGGCTTCCCATCACATCTGGAACATCAATGCCGCCGGTTACAGCAAGATAAGCACGGCAACCGCTTTTAACCTGGTTGATACCTAAAACATCCCCCGGCTTTACCCTTATAGACTTCCAACCTTGAACCGGCTGATCATTCAAAGTCATTCCCATTTCCGCACCGGTTATGGCAATATCTGCTTCACTCATGACTTCAAGTCGAGGCCCCATGACAGTTATTTCCAGTACTGCACAGCTAACAGGATTTTTAACCAGCATATTAGCCACACGGAAAGCAAAGGAATCAAGAACGCCGGAAACCGGTATTCCCACCTGCTGATACCCGTAACGGCCATTATCCTGAACAGTTGTATAACCACCTGGCGTAAGGACTGAAAAAACATCCATTATTTCTCCACCTCCCCGGCCAATCTTACGTAATCTTCAGCGGAAATCGGTTTAAATTTTATCCGGTCCCCAACCTTGTAAATAAACGGATTGGAGCGCTCAGGTGCAAACAACTTAAGGGGAGTTTGTCCTATCAGCTGCCAACCACCGGGACTTGCCAGGGGATAAATTCCTGTCTGGTTGTTGGCGATTCCTACTGATCCTTCAGGGACAAAAGAACGCGGAGTTTCAAGCCTCGGAGTGTGGAGCACTTTCGGAAGACCCCCAAGAAATGGAAAACCAGGTGTAAATCCTATCATATAAATCTGGTACTCTGCTCCTGAATGGATTCGAACAACATCATCTGCCGTTATGGAGTTATGCTCCGCCACAAACTGAATATCAGGCCCGAACTCTCCTCCATAACAAACTGGGATTTCCACAGTATCCGGTGGGGGTATTTTAATTTGAGATATACGTTCTTCCAGAGCTAAAATTTCTTTTTCCAGCTTTGTGGGATTTGTAATGGCCGGATCATAAATAATCAACAGTGAACGGTATGTTGGAATGATCTCCAGAACACCTTTCAAAGTCTCCTGTTCCATAACGATAGCCATCGACCTGACCTTGTTATTAATATCAGGATCGATTCCATCGCCATATTCCACCAGCAGTCCACGATCTCCTGCAATACGAAAAAGCGGTTTTTTAAAAAGACCATTTTGCATAGTGTTTCATGCTTTCAATCAGGCAAATTCTTTGTAACCGTTCACAGGTTCTGGGTTCAACGTTCAGGGTTAAGGGCAAAGAATTCAGTCCGAAAACGAAAATGGAACCTTGAACTTCTGAACCTTTGAACCCATGAACGCCTATAATTCTTTCATGGGTTTAACTTCTACGCCGTCATCTTCCAGTATTGCCCGGATGCTTTTAACAAGATCAACAGCAGTCGGTGTATCACCGTGAACGCAAAGAGTCTGAACCTCCATGGGAATAATTGTTCCATCTACTGCAATCACCTTGCCCTCTTTGGCCATTTTCAAAGCCCTTTTGGATACAACCTCAGGATCTTTGATAACCGCTCCAGGCTGATTCCGTGACACTAAATTTCCCTCCGACGTGTATGCCCGGTCAGGAAACGCTTCATAAACCACTTTTAAACCAACCTCCTGACCGATTCTCCTCATAAGCTCACCCTTTGAACCTGCAAGGGCAACATAAAAAAGATCAGGATTCACGCTAACGATGGCTTCAGCAACTGCGCGTGCAACTTCTTTGTTCTCAACAGCCGTAAGGTACAATGCTCCATGAGGTTTTACATGGCATAACCGGGTCCCATGAACTTTGCAAAATGCTTCAAGAGCTCCAATCTGATAGATCAGATAGTTTTTTATATCTTCCGTTGTGCAGTTCATATTCCTGCGCCCGAAACCGAGCAAATCAGGATATCCCGGATGCGCTCCAACACCCACACCGTGTTCAACTGCCATTTTTACTGTTTTGTCCATTACTATGGGATCCCCGGCATGCCATCCGCACGCTATATTTGCAGAAGTGATATATTTTATAACTTCTTCATCCATACCGAGCTTGTAAGCACCAAAGCTTTCACCCACATCGCTGTTAAGGTCTATTACTCTCACTAAATCCTCCCTTTCGGGGTTCACGGTTCAAGGTGCACGGTTCAGGGTTTAAAGGATTTTAGTTCGATGTCCAGAGTTGATGGCGCCGTAAAAAGTCAATTTTCACCACAGAACTCGCAGAGAGCACAGAGAATAGTTTGTTTTATTAATTGGTTATCTCTGTGAGCTCTGTGTTCTCTGTGGTAAATTCGACTTACGAGTTCATCAAAGTTAAGCGTTGATTCCATTGGATTAATACCAAGGGAGGATCAACCTCTGAACCTTGAACCACTGAACCGTGAACCTGTTTATTTCTTTACTTTCCCACCATCAGTCTTGGAAGTATCAGAGCAATCTCCGGAAAAATTGTAATAATGGCTGTTGTAAAAAGCATAAGCAGGAAAAATGGAAACGCATATTTTGCGATATTTAGAATCGGCTCACCAGTCAGCCCTTGTATCACAAAAAGGTTAAACCCAACCGGCGGCGTGACCTGGCTGACTTCTACCATTAAAATAAGATATATGCCGAACCATATGGGATCAAAACCAGCCGCTACGACCATTGGCAGCGCTATGGGGAGTGTCATAACAACAATGGAAAAACCGTCCAGGAGGCATCCCAATATAATATAGAACCCACCCAAAAGTAACATCAGCATATAAGGAGAAAGATTCAGATCTGTTATGGCTGTGGTAATGGCGGCAGGGATTCCAAGAAACCCCATTACCCTTGATAAAAAACCCGCTCCAACAACAATCAACATAATCATAGCGTTGGTCTTAACAGCACCAATCAGGCACTCAAACATAATCTTTTTATTCATGCGACGGTTAATAAGCGCAAATACTGTTGCTCCCAAAACGCCCAGGGCCGCAGCCTCTGTGGGGGTAGCAACTCCACCGTAAATGCTTCCCAATACCATAAGTATGAGAGCAAGTACCGGAGTTATGTCTTTAAGACCCACCACACGTTCCTTCCAGGAATAGCTTTCCTGGGTTCTCGGTGCAATCTCAGGATTCCTTATGCCTCTATAAATGATATAGCTCGAATAAATACTCGCAAGAAGCAGGCCCGGAAGGATACCTGCCATGAACATTTTACCTATGGACACCTCGGCAAGGATTGCATAAACAATCATTATTAAAGAAGGTGGAATAAGAAATCCGAGTGTTCCGGCCCCAGCCAGAGACCCCATGGCCAGACGTCTGTC
>JAUWMJ010000229.1 GCA_030613225.1 Desulfobacterales bacterium | reverse complement strand
TTTCTAAAACTTTTTCCGGTTCCTTGATGCTGGTTATAAGGATTTTATCAAATGAGATTGTTTCAAGGCGATTTGAACTTGAAATTACAAAATCCATAAATATGTCACCTTCTTTGTTATCGTCCACAACCGCAACCAGCTGAATTGGTGTTTCTTTTATAGAGATATATGCTATTTCGGCAAGATCGCTTGCACCGTAAAAGACAATACGCAGATTTCCGTTTACCGATAAGCTGGAAAATAATACCCGCAATTTCTGGCGTGCTGATTTATAGAACTGAAATGAATACTGTATATATTTATAGGTAAGTCGTGTTTTTTCAGCAGCGCCTTTTGGCGTAAGTATGTATTTTACCCGGTTTTTCGGAATAGATTTAATCTTGAAGAGTCCCTTTTGGGCAAGTCTTTTTATAAAAGAATTAACCAGACCGAGAGATATATTCATCTTTCCGGCAAGATATCTCTGGCTCGGCGCTTGATCCTTTTCAATCTCTTCAAGTATTTGGAGTGTGCGTAAGTCTTGATTGTCCATAGAATAAAACTGGTTGCTTGTTGCTGGACGTTGGTTTCTTGTTTCTGGTTGGAGTGAAGCAGAAATCTTTATTTATCAGGAATGCTTTATTAGAAAATTCGATGCGCGTTTAGATATGCGTACTGTAAAAATAGCTCCGCCTGGTGGGTTACAATGCGTAATTACAGGAACTGGTGTTGACCATTTTTGAGGTAAATATTAAGATGTTCATTTTCTAAACGTTCAGCAATTGAACATATTTCAGATTCCATGTCAAGTAAAAGATGAATTATTTAATCCGATAGTTATAATCTGTGTTCACCTTTTGACCAGCACCTATAAAAATTACTACTTTACAAGAGACGTAATGGGAATTTCGTGTTTTTTGTTGTAAAAATTAAAATAAATCACGAAAGCACAAAATGTTTAATCTCTTTTTTCGTGCTTTCGTGATAAATATATTTTCTTCTTCCGGGTTATTTAACTGTGATCAAATCTTTATTCAATTCAAATGTCTTTGGTCCTATACCTTTTACATTCACAATATCCTCCGGAACTTTAAAGGTACCGTTTTTTTCCCTGTACTCAATAATTCTTTTTGCGTATTTCGGGCCAATCCGTTTAAGTTGAATAAGTTCCTCTAAGGATGCCTTGTTTATATTAATTTTATTCGCATCCTCTGTAAATGCCGGTCCGCTCAAAACCATGATAAAAGCAGCAACGATAGACAGCACCAATAATACTTTCATTTTTTTCATTCTTTTTTCTCCTTCTTTTTAGTTATTTTAAATGTGAGGGTTCCGCAAAAAGCCATTCTTTTTGCGAACCACTCAAATATATTTTAATAATGTGAATTTTCGATGCTTGACCTTATTTTATGCTCCTGATAATAGTTTTTAAGAGCTTTCATATTTGAATTCAACCCAATATTAAGGATTGATAAGGCCATGACCGAAGAAAAAGACACAATTGAAGTACGTGTAAACGTTAAGATAACTACAACCTCTCTTGAGACTATTGTAGAAAATACTAAAAAAATCGCAGGGCGCAACGAAAAGGGGCATTATCGGGTTGACACTGCCGGTAAAGTCAGCGAGATGATTTCTCGTTTTCTGCTGGAAAACGATTTTGAAGGATTTGTCAGTGATATTAAAAATTATTAAAACAGACTTTCTATTTTTTTGAATAAATAGCCTCTATAATTTCATTGCTCTCATCAAGACCGTGCTGACAGAAAGGACCAAAAAAATTACGAATCTCTTCCATAAATGCCGCTCCCTCTCCTTTATTGCCTGATAAAAGCCTTTCTTTTCCCTCATCAAAAACAGACTGAAATATTTCCAATATCTCCGGGACATATTTATTTCCTATTAGATCTTCGTACAGGCCAAGATCCTGCGATAAAAGCCGTCCTATCAAATCTAGATTTATCCTGAAAACCGGTGTTGAAAAAAGCATGGCTTCTTGCGGCGGCATGTTGAAGTTCTGGAGCATTCTCCCCAGGCAAACGGTCAGCAAGTGAGTAAGCCCTTGAACAATAGCCATGCTTCGGTCATGAGCCTCCGGAGTCATGCGTGTTACTACTGCCCCTCTTTCTTTTAATACGCCCTCAAGCCACTTAAGCCAGCCGGACCCTCTTGCCTGACAGAGGATTATGTTTTGCCCGTGAAGATCTGCCGGGTACGGACCGAACAGTGGGTGAACTCCGACAACTTCAGCAGATGTATCATTGAGCATCTTTTTTATTATCTCTTCTTTCATGGAACAAAAATCCATGAGGAGCTGTTCTTTTCTCAACATAGGGCCAATCTCTCCCGACAGGCTCAAAGCTCTATCAATGTGCACACTTAATATTACAACATCGCTTTTTTCTGCTATATCTTGCAGCATAAGATCTGTTTTCTTATCACAAATTAAAACCTTGTGCCCTGCCCCGGAAAAAAAACGATTAAACCATCGGCCCATTTGTCCCTTACCGCCGATTATTCCTATAGTAACCTGATTCATGATATAGCCTTTTGCCTTAAGAGATGATCCGCCAAAACCAGGTTTACCATGGCCTCACAGACTACATTAATCCGGGGTATGGCTGCAATATCGTGGCGCCCTTTTATTGAAACAGTTTTTTGATTTCCGGATTGATCAACCGTTTTTTGTTCAATTCTTATTGAAGGAATCGGCTTAACAGCAACTCGAATTATAATATCATCACCATTTGTTATGCCCGCAAGAATTCCTCCGGCATTATTTGTGGCAAACCCCGTGGAATTTATAGGATCATTATTTTCACTGCCGAGCATTTCAGCAGCCTTGAATCCTGTTCCGATCTCAAGTCCTTTAACCGCACCAATGCTCATAAGCGCTTTTGCCAGATCAGCATCTATCTTATCAAATACCGGCTCTCCCAGTCCTTTTGGAACTCCCTTTGCCACGATTTCCACAATGCCGCCAACAGAATCGCCCTTTTTCTTAACATCTATAATACGCTCGTTCATCTTTTCTGCTGCCTTAGAATCCGGGCAAAAAAACATATTTTTTTCAATTTGATTCAAATCACGTTTTACAGCCTTTATTCCACCTAATTCAATTGTGTATGAAACAACATGAGTTCTTTCCCTGTCAAGAAGAGCCTTGGCAACAGCACCTGCAGCAACCCTTGCCACTGTTTCACGGGCGGAAGCACGTCCACCTCCACGCCAGTCGCGTATTTTATATTTGGCCATATATGTTATATCACCGTGACCCGGCCTGTAAATATCTGCATAGGGCTCATATGCACCTGTATCTGCATCTTTGTTTTCAACCATGATCATTAAAGGAGTTCCGGTTGTCATTCCATTAAAGACCCCGGACATGATAACAGCTTTATCAGGTTCCACTCGTTTTGTACTTGCGGTTGATGATCCGGGTTTTCTCCGGTTTAGCATTGACTGGATGATATTTTCATCAATGGGTATCCTCGGAGGGCATCCATCGATTACAACACCGATTCCTTTCCCGTGGGATTCCCCCCATGTTGTTATTTTGAATAATCTTCCGAAACTGTTTCCAGGCATTGATATTTCCTCAATTGTAAATTGAAATCTCAAATCTCAAATTACAAAAACCAAATAATTTCCAATGATCAAAATTCCAAAGTCGAGAGGATATTCCGTCTTTAATATTTTAATCAAAATGATTGAATATTGATGTTTGTAATTTATTTGTCATTTGGTGCTTTATTTTTGTAATTTTTATTCCATGCCAGAGCTATTTATCTATTACTCTATCTCTGACTCCCACATTGGAAGATCTTCAACGGTTTCAAAGATCTATGTATTTTATGACAGCTTTGCATACGCCGTCAATATCAAGGTTGTCGGTATCGATAGAAAAGTCCATTGCTTTTTCGTATAATGGTTTCCTGAGTAAAAGAGTCTCTTTTATTTCTTCATCGAGTTCTTTTAATGTCAGAGAAGGCCTGAAATCTTTTGTTTTGCTGTCAAGCAGCATTCTTTTTTTAACGGTCTCAAAAGTTGCCTTTAACCAGACAATTTTTCCGTTTTTTTTCATATTTACTCTGTTTTTTTTGTTAAGAACAATCCCTCCGCCTGTAGCTACAATCTGCATATCATGGTTGCACACCTTTTTTAATACTGCAGATTCTTTTTCACGAAAAAAATCCCAGCCTTTTTTATCCACGATTTCTGAAATAGTCATTCCTTCTTCTTCAACTACTTTCAAATCAGTATCGATAAACTGCCGGTTTAGAATATAGGCAATCGACTTACCTGCTTTAGTCTTGCCGCTGCATCTGTAACCGATTAAAAAAATGTTCATGACATTATAACGTTGCACGTTGCAATTTACGGTTTTCGTGTTTTCGCCTGCCCCGTAGGTCCGGCAGATCGTACTGGGGTACTTTCGTGTTTTCGTGATTGTTTTTTTAAATGACCGGATTTACAGTTCAATGTTGATGAACTTTATATTCTGGTTTAAATTCAATCATATAACCCACTAAAAACATTCCAGAAATCAGGAAATGATTTTTCAACGCATTTCTCGTCTTTAATAAATATACCGGGCACTTTTAGACCTGCAATTGCAAAACTCATGGCGATTCTATGATCTTTGTAAGTAGAGATTTCTGCTCCATGCACAATGCCGCCTTTTATTACCAGGCCTGTATCGGTTAATTTTGCTTCAATACCCATTTTTGAAAGCTCATTTGTTACCGAGGTTAAACGATCACTCTCCTTTGCTTTCAAGTGCTTAACATTTTTAATAACGGTTGTTCCCTTTGCAAATGCTGATACAACCGCAAGTGTCGGGACCATGTCCGGCATGTCTGCCATGTCTGCTTCTATACCTGAAAGCGATCCACCTGTGACGCTGATACCGTCCTTTTCATGCAGTACTTTACATCCCATTTCTTCAAACAGCCTGGCAAAATGAAGATCCCCCTGGCGAGATTCTTTTGTGATTCCTTTAACTTTGATGCGGGCACCTGTTATCGCTGCAGCTCCCCAGAAATAGCCTGCCTGGGAGCAGTCAGGTTCAACAGAATACGACCCTGCCCTGTATTTCTGTCCTTTTTGAACCTTAAAATAGTTATATCCATCACGTATTATATCAATACCGAATTTTTCCATTACATCAACAGTCATATCTATGTAAGGTCTGGATACAGGACCCTTTGTTACAGTTATTTCAAGGCTCTGTTTGGTAAACGGTTTGGTAAACGGTGCTATTAAAAGAATCGCTGAAAGATACTGGCTGCTTGTTTCACAATTTATGGAAATTTTTCCGCCTTTTAAATCTCCACCTTTAATTGCGACAGGCGGGCATCCATTATTATTAACTGAATGTGCTGAAGCTCCCATTTGAATCAAAGCGTTCAGCAGGTCCTGAATCGGGCGTTCTTTCATGCGCTCTGTACCGGTAAAAACATATCTGCCTTTGCCCAAAGGGGCCAGTGCTGTCAATAAACGCATTGATGTACCTGAATTACCAAGAAATACAGGCTCAGTGGTTTTTCTAAATTTTCCATTTGCACCGTGAACAATAAAACGGTTTTCATCTGCATCTATCTTTATTCCCATTTGTTGCAGGGCACTTACGGTAATTAGCGTATCTTCGCTTTTTAAAGCGTTATCAATGCTGCAAATTCCGTCAGACAGGGCTGAAGCAATCAGGATCCTGTGTGTATAGCTCTTTGACCCAGGAACTGAAATTCCACAATTTTTTATTTTTTTTGTTTC
>JAUWMJ010000251.1 GCA_030613225.1 Desulfobacterales bacterium | reverse complement strand
CAAGGCTATATAATATTGCCTCAACTAACCGAATACGTTCAATTGGTTGAAGCCCGGTAGCTTTCTTGGCCAATTGATCTACTGATTCCATAATATTTCTCCTATTCTATTATATCCTAACAGTGTTAATAAATGTAAAATTTTTCCATGACATAGAAATATATATCTGAAAATTCCTTCCACGTATCCGTATATTAAATTCAACTACAACAAATATTTTTCTTGTATTTTTTTCGATCCTTTTAGTTTTTATTAATTATTTGATTTAATAGTATAATGCAATGAAGATATTGAAAGCAAGATAAAATTTAAACCGAATTCAGAATATCGTTTAATGGATCAAGTCAGTGAATGCTTACGATATTACCAGGAATTAATAAAGCTGAAGTACTATCTTCAGGCAGACAGGCCCATAAGGTACAGGAGAGAAGCTTGGTATGTTTTCTGGGTATCAAGGGAACCTGGCATGAGTATGGTACAATTGTCAAAACGCTTTAAAATATCTCAGCCTACAGAAAGTCAATCCGCAACCTGCGGTGAAAAAATTGCAAAGGAAAACAGATTAAAACTATTGCAAAATAAATAATCAATGTATCAAGGATGTCCCCCAGTTCTATGAGTAGCAGAAATCAAAACCATCCTTTTCCGTCTGAATCTGTCTGAATCTTGACAAATATAAAACATTCCTTTATTGGATCATCTCAATATAGATCCATCTGATTGAAAACCATGCAGAATAACCGTTCTAAAATAATAATAATTGGAAGCATTTTATAATGTATAAATTGGCTACTTTTTTTGGAAGTTTTTTTGTTTGGATATCAATGCACTTCTTATTTCTTTCCTGTAGGAAGTATATTTTTGGACATAGTGCATTAAAAAAATGTATCCGTGAAAATGAAGGTAAAGTACTAAGCGCCAGTTGGCATCGGTCGATGCTCTTTACGGTATACTATTATCGGAAATTAAACGGAGCGCTTATGGCAAGCCGAAGCAGTGATGGTGAGTTAATAGCAGCTGTTTTACGGTTTTTTGGATATTGTGCACCGCGAGGGAGTAGCGGTATTGGTAAAGGAGGGCAGGAGGCTCTGGAAGTATTTATTGAACACGTTAACAAAGGAAATGTAGGTGGGCTTGCTATTGACGGCCCAAAGGGTCCACCTTATGTTTCTAAGTACGGAATAGCTAAGGCCGCAGCCAGAACTGGCGCACCGATTCTTCTGCATATATGGTATGCAAAATCAAATATTCGAGTGAATAGTTGGGATCGTACAATTATTCCAAAACCCTTTTCTGAATTAGTCATGATTATTGACCGGAAACCGATTTATGTTCCTGCAAATGATAGCAAGGAGCATTTGGAACAGTATCGGAAAATTATAAATACTCGTTTGCTTCATTTAACTTATCAGGCTGACCAGTGGTTTAAACTGCGTGATCAATATCCTGATCCTCGGAATATTCCGGTACCACAACCGGTTCCTACCCCTTATCATCCACCTAGAAAAAAGAAAAAACTGTAAAAGAGAATTCCGTTCCTTGACATATCGAATAATTAATAGAGCTGAAATATTATCTTCAGGCAGACAGCCACATAAGATACAGGCGCGAGCCCTAAGTATGTTTTGGGGTATCAAGGAAACCTGGTATGAGTATGGTACAATTAAACGTTTCAAAATATCTCAGCCTACAGCAAGCCAATCTGCAACCCGCGGTGAAAAAATTGTAAAGGAAAACAAATTAAGACTATTCCAAAATAAGTAGTCAATATAACAAGGATGTCCCCATGTCCCTCAGGTCCGTACTATTTAGGTTGAAAAAGGAAAAAATAAACGAATAAGAAGGCAACAAGCATCATAATGGGGACGGCTAAACAGAGAATTTTAGTGAATACAGAATCGATGAAGCCACAGGCCAGTCTTTTTCCATGAAAGAAAATATGATACCTTTTCCCTTTATCCAGTCCAGATTCCAAAACATTCCAGCTAAAATATACAGAACAGATGATGCAAAAATATTTGAATACCATGTTATGGGATAGGCGCCGTCTCGAAGCAGAATATACAGATCGTATGACCAGCTTGCAGTGAACATCCAGATGCAGATGGCAACAATGGCCTGTTTTGTTTGGAGTTCTCTTCGTATGACTTTATATAATGCACCGATTGACCAAGGTGCTGTTAAATATGTGAGAGCAGCCATAAAGAAGGCATCGAAATAATCCCATGTGGGATCACCCGAATATGGCGCAATGGCCATGAGGCATATTGTGGCGACTATGAATGTGGCCACTTTCCATTGCTTAAACAGAAATTGCCAGTAGGATTTATAGGATATGGCATAGTCTTTTCTGTTTTTAACAAAAAGAATGATTGTGAAAAGACATATTGAAATCCAGCAAATTAGGTATGTCCAAAAGAAGGTATTCATTGATCATCCGTATTGATTAAATATAACTTACCGCCCGTTCTCCCTGCTTTTGAGGGAATCACTCAAAGCACAGAGGGCGCAAGGTTTGTATTTTTAAATTCATTATTTCAGATCTCGTAAAATGCTAGGAAAACAGGTCTTTTTTTTGGACATTATCGGGCGTAGTGAAGCCTTTTCGGAGCATAGGTGTCAGGTGTCGGGTGTCAGGTTTCAGGCTGGCTCTCGCTTTTTTACTACTGACACCTGACACCCGACACCTGAAGCTTGAGTGCAGTGTCCAATTTTCATGCAATCTCTTATCACTTAAAGGTTTAGCGTCATTTTCCAGTAATAAAGTACGAGGTCTGAAATTGTAACTGGCTAAAAGTTTTAAATATTGTTCCGGCATTTGCTTCTGAACAAACATAAATACTGTCTTTGTTTTGCTTAACAATGCCATAAACCGTAGACAAACCAAAACCAGTTCCTTGAAATGTTTCTTTTGTTGAAAAAAACGGATCAAGTATTCTTTGTTTTGTATTTTCGTCCATACCGATACCGTTGTCTGAAACGGCAATAAAAATATGGGCGCCTTCACTACTGCCAGGATGGTTTAAAATATAGTCTTCATCTAAAACAACACTTCCGGTTTCAATAGTTATTTTTGTAACCGTTCACAGGTTCAGGGACAAGAATGCAACCTTGAACCCCTGAACCTTTGAACCCGTGAACGGTTACAAAAATACGTATTGATGTTTTTATATTATTATCGTATCAATTTTGATGATTTTCTTTAAAGTTGTAATCATCAATTATTTGCACTTTATATATACTGAATTACTGAAGTTTTCAAGGAGGATAAATGTCATGGCACTTTTTCTCGTACAACACGGCAAGAGCCTTCCTAAGGATGTAGATCCTGATCAAGGTCTTTCAAAAGAGGGAATTGCAGAGGTTGAGCGCATCGCAAATGTCGCACAAAATTACTCGATTCACATTTCGCAAATAAACCACAGCGTGAAAACAAGGGCTCGCCAGACCGCTGAAATCTTCGCCTCAGCCCTTAAACCCTCTGCCGGTATCCATGAAAGAAGCGGGTTAAAACCTTTAGACGATGTGATAGTTATTGCAGATACCATAGGCATTAAAGACAACCTCATGCTTGTAGGTCACCTTCCCTTTATGGAAAGACTGACAGCCTACCTGATAACCGGATCTGTTGAAAAGGCTGTCTTCAAGTTTCAAAACGGCGGTATTGTGTGCCTGGATAAAGATCCCGATACTCAATCGTTGATAATCAAATGGACCCTCATGCCGAATATCGGGTAGGATTCTTTACAGGAAATAGTGAAGAAGTAAGTATAATCGATGAAATGAGTAGAAATCTAAAAAAGGCCTGGCTTTTTCAGTCAGAAAGGAACAAATTTCAAATTAAATTCATCAATAATTGTCAAAAACTCCTCCGGCAGCATGTTTCTTGATTCGGAAATAATTTCACTCGGTATTTCTTTATAAAAGGCCTGGGCAATTCCTCCTGCAATACATGCTATGGTATCACTGTCACCTCCTAAGGATATCCCTTTTCGAACTGCGTCTTCATAATCTTTTGATTCCAAAAAAGCGATAATCGCTTCAGGCACGGAACCCTGACAGGATACATCAAAATGATATTTCGGCCTTATCTCATCTATGGTTCGATTTAAATCATAGGCAAAGCGCTCGCTGATTTCCCTGCGAATTTCAGTCTTGCTTTTTCCTTCACGAGCTAAATATATCGCCAGCGCCGTTGCCTGAGCACCTTTTATACCTTCAGGATGATTGTGTGTCACTTCCGCGCTTTTTTTTGCTTCAACCAGCACATCTTCGATTGAATTGAATGCAAAGCCAACCGGGCTCACTCTCATTGCAGAGCCGTTTCCCCAGCTATTATAAGGTTTGCTCTCTGCAGAATGCAGCCACCGGTAAAAAGATCCCCCATAGCCTGCAAAGGGATATTTTAAACCAAAATTCTTAATACAAGACGCATAATCAACATTATTTAAAATTGAAAAGGCCACTGCAACAGTTAATACAGTGTCGTCGGTAAATCTCGAATGGGGGCTGAAAAGCGGAAATAAAGTGCTTTTAATCGGGTTTGCTTCGTAAACAGAGCCTATAATATCACCTGCTATTGCACCTATCATTTTTTCGCATACCCTTGAATACTGACGGTTTCGTAAAAAGTCGGGAAACCAGTTTTTACGAAACGTTTTAGGTTTTAGGGTTTAAGTTTTAAGTAGTTGATAAAACAGACAATAGCATTAACCTAAAACTTAAAACCAGATGAATTCGACTTTTTACAAATTTATCAATACTAACTCTTATAATGAATCGCCAACCACACCGTTTCCATGTCCGGATCAGTCCATTCTACACGGTGTTTTGTGTGTGACGGAATATTTATGTAATCCCCGGATTTTAACCTGACGACTTTTTCATCCCCTTCAAACAACAGCCCAGCGCTCCCCTTTAGCAAAATTACCCATTCATTTTCCTCTTGATCATACCAGTAGTTATCCGGCGACGAATGCCCTTTGGAAACAATACGTTCAACTTTAATGTTTTCTGTCTTTAAAATTTCCTGAAATAGTTCTTCGGGAATATGATCAGGTATATTTTCAAAAATGTTTATAACATCATTCATGGTTTTTCCCAGGCTTCTTAAAAACAAGAACATTTGTTCCTATAGCTATGTTTTACACAAAAATGCTATAAAAAAAAATTCCCGTGCTTTTTGTGTCTGAATTGTTATGCTATTCAATTGCAATTCTTAATGCCGCTCGTGCAAGCAGCCGGGTAGAATCCAATGTTGGCAAGGGGCAATCATCCGGATTGACTATTAACGGTATTTCCGTACATCCAAGAATAGCCGCATCACATCCACGTTCTTTAAGCTTTTGAATGACTTCGTTAAAATATAGTCTGGATTCTTCAGTGAATATACTGTTTAC
>JAUWMJ010000077.1 GCA_030613225.1 Desulfobacterales bacterium | reverse complement strand
AAAATATTCTACAATGCCGGAGACTTCGGAGGCAATCGTACTTTTTGCAATTGCTTCTGCCGTTCCAACCAGCGATATTTGATCTGAAACCGACCTTATTTCCGCCCTGGCTACACGTACAGGAACAGGTTGTGAGCGTTGATTTTTACCGTGCTCAGCGGCTATTGAAGTAAAACCGGCGCTAAAAAAAACAATTGTCGCTATAAGATATACAGAGAAATACGCTGTTAATTTTTTTTGCATTTATCATTCCTGTTGATTCAATTTTAAAATCACGTATTTTGTGCGTGGTTAGAGATAATCGGCTTTGCCTGGTCAAATCTCAAAGATTGGCTGAGGAGTGACTAAAGAGTGACTAAAGTGACTAAAGTGACTTTAGTATCCTACAGCCCTTTCGAGGGGTATATCAATGCCACGTCCTTCCCCGCTTTACGGGATCTTCGACGGGCGTGGACTCTTTGCTTTTTTATCAGAAATTCACAAACTGTAAAAACCCTCCCTGATACCACTTTGAATAAAGTGGGATTTAATGGGATTTTTTTAATCGGATTCTATCTGGTTTTAAAATTGTCGTGGTTTACAAGTTATAGTTGTTGACAAATCGTATTAATTGTGTGTAAATTACTGTCTTTACTGGATACTGGGTTCCATATCATTTAGGTCATTATTGATGAATTCGTAAAAATACGAATTCATCAATAAGGATTCCCAATGAAAAACTCTACTTTTCCATGCCATCATAGAAATGGAGAATACCCTTGGCAAGAGATGAAATTTCTTCTACTGAAAGACTACTTGACCTGATTAGAAGCAGCACTAAAACAGGTTCCGGATTTTCCAATATTACTCCATCGCGTTCATTTTCGCAACGTATAAAATCTAATTTCAGCAATTTATTTTCTTTTAAAAAGTCAACAACAGTTGGAGTTGACATAGGTTATAATGAACTGAAACTGGTAAAAACCAGCGATTCTGCCCCCGAGAAACAACAACTGCTTGATTATCTGAAGGTACCTTATTTACCGAATGTTTCTATTGATCATCCGGAATTTATTCCTTATTTAAGATCGGTTCTTACTCGCTTTTGCGGGTCTGCAAAAAGTACTGAAATCTGGGCCAACATCTCTTCAGCCCGTGTTGAAATGCGTTATCTTCGAATACCCAAAGTCCCTCAAAAGCAGATTGCCAACGCTGTTTACTGGTCATTTAAAAAAATAACAAGCTTTAATGAAAAAGATACAACATTTGATTTCAAAGTTTTGGGTGATATTGAAGAGGGTAGTGCCCAGAAAACAGAGATTATGGCCTATTCTGCCCCGATTCAGGAAATCAAGAAACTAAAAGGAATTTTTTCCAAAAGCGGTTTCCCCTTAACGGGAATATCAATCGTTCCATTCGCTTTCCAGAATCTCCTGCTTAACAATTGGGTGGGAACTGACGCAAAGAATGTATCGAGTCTTTATATCGGGAGAGACTGGTCGCGCATTGACATCTTTTCAAATGGATATCTTGTTCTGTCACGCGGTATCAAGGCCGGTATAAAAACAATGAGAGCAACCATAACCGGAGAAAAAGATGAAAACCGGATGGAACTGTCTTCAACACCTGTCGATCCTGATGAAGCGAAAAAGACGCAAATAGATGCTGACAGAGCCCAGGAAATATTTTTTGGTTTTGCTCAGGATTCATCTCTTTTGGATTACCGTTCGGCTGAACTTAAACCTGAGGAGAAAGCAATTTTCAAAATGATCCTGCCTGCCCTTAAGCGTCTGGTAAGACAGGTGGAGCTTACTTTTGAACATTTCTCTGCAAATTTTGAAAATGAGAGTGTGGAAAGGATATATATATCCAGTGGCGCTCGTCCTCACAAACTTATCGTTGATTATATAGGAAATGAGCTTGGTATTCCCAAAGAAAGCTTTGATCCTTTTTCTGCTGATTCAGATTTTTCAGGTGAAGTCTCAGGCCCCGAATCAGCACTTGAAAGGGAAGATTTTGCCCCTGCAGCAGGTATAGCCATTTCCAACAATTCTATTACACCCAATTTTTTGTTTACTCATAAGGATAAAAAGAAAATTGCGGACATTAATTTTATCAATAAAATTTTGTATGCCGGCTTTGCATTAGTAATGATCCTGTGTATCGGATTCTATTTTTATCAGGGAAACACAATACGAGAGAAAAAAGATCAGGTGGCCATGCTGAAGCTGGAGATGTCAACCTTTATGTCCAAGGTGGATCAGGTCGCAATACTTAAGCTGGTTGAAGAGGCAAAACGTAATAATGAGGTGTTTAAGGAATATGGCCGAAAATATCTGGTTATTGCGGCATTAAGTGAAATTGCCGAATTAACACCCACTAATATTCGCCTGTTAAATATTTCCGCTCAGCTGGAAGCACCTCCTGGAACCGAGGAGAAAAATCAGGAAAAAACGATTGTAATTGGTGGTATAATATTGGGGAACAGAATGGCGCTGGAATCCATCCTGGCCGGGTACCTGATTGCTCTTAAAGGTTCGCCCATATTTGATCAACCTGTTATCAGTGAAAAAACGCTGGGCGTTTTTAATAATAATGAAGTATTGCAGTTTACAACCCATCTAAAATTGATTTCTAAACAAAATGGCACAAATAAAACTATCTAATTTCCCAACGAAGAGTCTTGCTTATTTTTTGATATTAGGAGGAGGAATCCTTGTATTAATTGTTTTTACAATTCTTCCTGCCATGCAAAGCTCGGACGAGTTGGATATGGAAATTAAAAAAATAAAAGGTTCTATGGATGAACAAAAGATCCTCACTCCTGTTTATAATAATCTTTTAAGAAAGACCAAGTTTAAGAAAACAAAAGGTATTGCAGCGCCAAAGAAAATTAAACTTGCCCAAGGTGATACACGGAAAGTTATTCGGCTGTTAAATAATATTGCAAAAAACAGCAATATTACACTTGTGGACGTTACCCCGGATGTAGATACATTAATCGGAGGGTCGGGATATCTGCTGATAAAAATTGTCGCAAAAGGCGAGTTTATTAATTTGCACGAATTTTTATTCCAGTTATGCGAACTGCCATTTCTTGAATTTATTGAACAGATAAAGATTACTTCTATCAGTAAAACAAAAGAATTCAGACTCAAGGTCTGGATGGCCCAGGAGTAAGAATGTCTAAACGGGAAAAAATAATTCTTTTTTTTATGGCACTATCCATTGTGTATGGCTTTTTTGTTTTTTTCATTGAGGCCCCTGGCAAAAAAGGAGCAATCGGTCAAAATAGTAAACTGGAATCATTAAACAAGTTCATTTCACATGTTGCCGAACTCACGAAAGAGAGTCTTTCCGATATAGATTCCTATATTATTGAAAAAGCTCCAAAACAATGGGACAAGGATCCTTTGCTTAGTTCTGATTCGGAATTTCAATTCAAAGCGGAAGACACAGAAGCTGATGTATCGGCTTTGAAAGTTAATATCAAATATACCGGCTATTTGAATATGGGCGTAAAAAACCTCGCTATTTTAAACGGTCTGGAATATGAAGAGGGGGAGGAACTGGAAAAAGGCGGGTTTATTATACGTAAAATTTATCCGGAACGAGTCATAATAGTAATAAAAGGGAAACAAGAAGAAATCGCTATTCCTTTGGAAGAAATTTGAAAATCAAGCAGCGAGTTAATCTTATGAAAAAAAGCAATCATTTCAAAATAATGTCTATATGGTTTGTTTTATCTATTTATTTTATTGCACTGATATGCGGCTGTGCTTCTAAAAAGAAAGAAAAATCAAATCTTTTCTTTGACGAATGGAAAATCAAAGCACAGGAGTCGAAAGGCTTCTCTCCTCCTGCCAGAAAGCTTGATAGAGATCTTTCCAAAAAAGAGGCGAAATCAGCTCGTGTCTCCCGCTTATTATCTGAATATAAAAAGCCTCTTCCTAAAAAAAAGATTACAATGAAAATGAACGATATCGAGGTAAGTGTTCTTCTTCGAGCGCTTTCCAGAGTTGCCAATCAGAATATTATTCTCAATGAGAAGATCAGGGGCAAGATGAATATTAATATAACCAAAGCACCCTGGAATCAGGTCTTTACCAGCATCCTGCAAACAAACGGTCTCACGTATGTCTGGGAAGGTGATATTATCCGTATCATGACCTATGAAGATATGGAAAACGAGCTGAAAAGAGAGTCCCAGAAAAGAGATTTAAAAATCATTGAGCCTTTCATAACGCAGATAGTTCATATTAGCTATTCGGAAGCCGCCAAGCTCAAAGAAAACCTGGAAAAATTTCTCACGTTAAATAAGGACGGAAAACCCCTGGGATCAGTTATGGTTGATGAACATACCAATTCTCTTATTATACAGGCAATTGGAAACGATCTCGGCAGGATATTATCCGTTGTTGAAAAACTTGACCGACCCACCGCACAGATTCTTATAGAAGCACATATTGTTGAAACAAGCAGTGATACTGCCCGCCAGCTTGGTATTCAGTGGGGCGGCCTGGGTTATGGCACTTCCAATGGCAATCATCACTGGCTTGGGCCAGGCGGAAATTGGACATCTGATGATTCTTTGTTTACGCCACAAGATACAACCCCGGGAACACCTGTCTGGAATCTTCCGGCAATCGGAAACATGTTCAATTTTCCCGCTGCTCTTGAAAGCGGAGCAGGAATGACCTTAGGTTACATGTTCCAAAACGTTGGCCGAACTCTTCTTACAGTCCAGCTGACTGCGCTCCAGAAAGAAGGTAAGCTTAATATCCTGTCAAGTCCTTCTATTACAACAATTGAAAATCAGTCGGCATTTATTGAAAGCGGTGCAAGGGTTCCTATCCAGACAGTTGAAGATGGCGAGGTTAATATCAAATATGAAGACGCGGTGCTAAGACTGGAAGTGACCCCACATGTCATCGATAAAGATTTTCTTAAATTGAAGATTCTCACTAATAAGGATGAACTCGATTTTTCAAGAACAGTTGCCGGCAACCCTACAATTATTACCAAAAAAGCTGAAACCAACGTAATGCTCTCTAACGGGCAGACAACTGTCATCGGTGGTCTGAGCAAGGAAACGGCCAGTGAGTCTGAAGCAGGCGTTCCCTTTTTAAAAGATATTCCCTTACTCGGCTGGCTTTTTAGAAGCAGGGGGAGCTCCAATAAAATGGAGGAAATACTGATATTCATCACTCCGTATATCCTGGAGGAAAAACCGGCAGAATAGAAAGGCAGAACCATGCTTCGCTAAAGCTATGCAGGGCAAGGGGCGGAAGTAAAAGGTTTACGGTTCACAGTTCACGGTTAAAATAACCTTTGAACCCCTGAACCGCTGAACGGTTATAAATATCGTAACCGTTCACGGGTTCAAAGGTTCAGGGGTTCAAGGTTGCATTCTTGTCCCCGGACTCCATTTTGGAGGCGTATTTATGTCAGTAGCTTCCGGCTTCGCTTGAAAGCTTCTCCTTGATAAGACGCCGAGACAAGCCCGGCTTCGTCATTCCCAATCTGAAAATTGGCGGCGCATAGGCAATTATGTAGCAAACTATCATTTTTTACGGGAACTTCGGGTCTTTGCTTTTGTCCTTGTCCCTAACCCTGAACGTTGAACCCCGAACCCGTGAACGGTTATAGAAATCTTTATGGATTACTTTAGTATTCTCAATCTTAAAAAGGAACCTTTTTCCAATTCACCTGATCCGAAATTTTTTTTCCAGTCCAGGCAACACCTTGATTGCCTTCAAAAGCTGGAACTCGCTCTCAGGCTGCGCAGGGGTTTGAATGTAATCATCGGAGATGTCGGTACCGGTAAGACCACCCTTTGCCGACAGCTCATTAGCAGATTCGCCTTAAACAAGGAGATTGAAACCCACCTTATACTCGATCCTTTTTTTTCAGATACTTCAGAATTTCTTTCAACTGTCTATAAAATGCTTAAGGGATATAAACCCGTCAAAGGTTCAAATGACTGGCAAATCAAAGAAAGCATAAAACAGTATTTGTTTCATAAAGGTGTCGATGAGAAAAAAACAGTAATTTTGATTATTGACGAAGGTCAAAAGATACCTGTTTACTGCCTGGAAATCCTGCGTGAATTTCTTAATTATGAAACTAATGAGTATAAACTGCTCCAAATAGTCATTTTTGCCCAGAAAGAATTTGAAAAGACTATTGACTTGCATGACAATTTTGCCGACAGAATCAATCTTTATCACTTTTTAAGACCGCTTGGCTTTCGTGATACCCGACTTATGATAAAGTTCAGACTTGAACAGTCGGTTGATCCAAGCAAAACTTACACTTTTTTTACCAGACTTGCTCTGTGGGCAATTTACTGGGCAACAGGTGGGTATCCCAGGAAAATAATTAACCTGTGCCATAGATGCATTATGACCATGATCATTCAAAATAGATCCATAGTTAATTTTTTCCTGGTCCGTTCATGTATCCAGAGAGTATTCCCCAATCGGGTAAAAAAAACAAAAATTGCTGTGGCGACCATCGGCACCGCTGTTATCATTTTGGCAATACTGTTTTCATTCGCTGAACCAAATCTATTTAAATTTCCGGTTAAATTTCCGGTATTCCAGAAAACCGGAAATGTCGGAAGCAAGGTATCTTTGCCTGGAAACAGGGAGGTTGCAGGTTTGGCAAACCCAAAACGGTTTGCTGCTTTAAAAAATAGCAAGGTATCTTCAAATTCAGACGAAACCTTTATAGACAGGCAGTTAAATAAAGGCAACCAGGCAAATAAAGACAGGCCGTCAAATAAAAAAAAACAGGCAAATAAAGACAACCTGGCAAATAAAGACAACGTGGCAAAATCATCAAATACGGACACCTCTGAATATATTGAGCCACAAGCACCTGAAGAAGCTTTACTTGAAAAATCCAGTCAATTATCAGTTTATAACAGTTTGCCTGAAATTCTTGGGGAAATAAAACTGCGGCCCAATCAAACCCTCTCAGGTTTGATTCAGACTATTTATGGCAGCTATAATTCCAGATACTTTAAGTCTCTGATTCTTGCAAATCCGCATATTGATGACCCTGATATTGTTGATATAGGTCAGACAGTTGCATTACCGGCTATACCCGCAAATTTGAAACCATTGCCCCAAAAGGTATGGTGGATTAAAATTGCAGACAGAAATAATCTCGAAGAAGCCTTTAAAATATTGGAGACTTTTCCGGATAATGAGCCGCCAATACGACTGATACCTTACTGGAACAGCCGTAAAGGCATGAAATTTGCGGTAGTTCTTAAAAAATATTATTTAAATGAAAAAACAGCACAGCTACAGCTAAAAAGACTTCCTTTATCAATTTCATCAAAAGGAAAAATAATATCATCTTGGGATGTGGAGAATGTTTATTTTGCAGATCCTTTTCTGGCAAGCTCATTGTAAAAGTAAAGATTGTAAAACAGTTAGGCCACTAAGACACAAAGGCCCAAAGAATATATGTAAGCGTTCATAGGCACCGCATCTGCACGCGATCAGGGCAACCAGCATAGCAGACTATAGCTGGTCGCCCTGAGCACGCACATATGCTGCAGCTGTGAACGCTTACAGGCCGGAGATTGTGCGACCTTTTTGTTCCGAATGGGCATAACGGGTACGAAAATATATTATTCTTATTTTGTGTCTTTGTGCCTTAGTGGCAGAACTATTAAAAGACTCTTTGTGCCTTAGTAACTGAACTATTAACAGACTGTGAGAAATAAATGAGAGCAAAAAAGAAACTTGGCGAAATTCTTGTTGAAGGCGGACTGATAACAGAAAAACAACTTCAATCAGCACTGCCTCAACAGAAAAAATCAAAGCTGAAACTTGGGCAGTTCTTTGTTCAACAGGGGCTTCTCACCGAAACACAAATTGTTAGAGTGGTTTCCAGCCAGTTAAATATGGAGCAGTATTCTGCAATAAAATATGCTTTAGATACCGAACTGGAAAATATCATTCCAGCAGACATGGCTTATAAGTACCAGCTAGCACCTTTGAATAAAACCGGGCTTCTTTTGACGGTTGCCATGCTTGACCCCATGGATATCAATGCAATTGATGCAATAGAAGTCTATACTAATAACGAAATTGAAGCGGTTATTTGTACCGAGCAGGATCTCAATCAGCTCCATGCAGGACTTTACGGTTCCTATTCCGGTATTGGCGGTGTCCTTGATGATATGGAAGAAATGCGATTTGATAAGGAAACCGACAAAGCAGAAATTACAGAAGATGTAGAAGTCAGTTCACTTCAGGGAATGGCCGAGGAAGCACCTGTTATTCGTCTTGTAAACTCAATCCTTTCCCAGGGTGTACGTGAAGGTGCCAGTGATGTGCATATCAGTCCTGAAAAGAACTACGTACAGGTCCGGTTCCGGGTAGATGGAAAGCTGCATGAGGTCCCGGCGCCACCAAAATCAATGTTCCTTCCAATCATATCCAGGCTCAAGATTCTGGCTAATATGGATATTTCAATATCAAGAATCCCCCAGGACGGCAGATTTACCGTTAAAATGAAAAATAAGGAAATAAATTTAAGAGTGTCCACCATGCCGTCAATTTATGGCGAAAATATGGTTCTTCGTCTTCTGGATACGAGCAGTGGTGTTTATTCCCTTAAAAGACTCGGTATGTCTGAAGATGACAGAAAAAAGATAGAAAAAATGATTCAAAAGCCATACGGGATGATACTGAGTACCGGCCCCACAGGCAGCGGAAAAAGCACAAGCCTTTATTCGATTTTAAAATATTAACAAACCTGATATCAACATCATTACCGTTGAAGACCCTGTTGAATACAGAATTGAAAAAATACGACAGATCCAGTTGAACCGTAAAGCAGGCATGACCTTTGCCGACGGCCTCAGGTCCATACTCCGACAGGACCCTGATGTTATCATGGTCGGTGAAATACGTGACGCCGAAACTGCTACTATCGCGGTTCAGGCGGCATTAACCGGACATAGAGTTTTTAGTACTCTGCACACTAATGACGCTGCCGGTGCAATTACAAGATTTGTTGATATGGGTGTAGAACCATTCCTTGTATCTTCTGTCATGATTGCTTCGTTTGCTCAACGCCTGGTTCGAACCGTATGCCCGCAATGCAAAAAGCCTTTTAAGCCACCTGTGGAAATGCTCGAATTCTGGGGCCTGGATAGCTCGAAAAATACAAATTTCATGAAAGGAAAGGGATGTTTCAATTGTTTGGGCACCGGATATAAAGGGCGAACCGGTATATATGAGGTGTTGGTTATTGATGATTTGATGCAGAAATTGATATTAAAAAATAGCACTTCCCCGGAAATTACACGCGCTGCCGTTCAGGCCGGTAATCTGACTACTCTTAAGGAAAATGCAGCGGAAAAAGTAAGGCAAGGGATAACCACTTTTGAAGAGGCAAGTTCTGCTGTGTTGGTTTAGGTGCGAAGCGACATCATATCGACAATTTGTTGTCGATTTCAGCCAG
>JAUWMJ010000179.1 GCA_030613225.1 Desulfobacterales bacterium | reverse complement strand
AGTACCGTGTAAGTCAGATTAAGGCGGGCGAACTCAATCTGCTGTGGATGATAAACTTTTAATTCGTCAAGAACCCAGTCGTAAAGCTGGCGGTTAATTTCAAATTCCAGTGTGCAGATTGAATGAGTTATCCCTTCAATGGAATCGCACAGGCAATGGGTAAAATCGTACATGGGATAAATGCACCACTTATCACCTGTTCTGTAATGAGATACATGTTTAATGCGGTACAAAGTCGGATCGCGCATAAGCATATTGCCAGATGCCATATCAATTTTTGCCCGAAGTACGTGAACACCGTCTTCAAATTCGCCCGCTTTCATACGGGTAAACAAATCAAGATTTTCTTCAATGCTGCGATCGCGATACGGACTTTCCCGACCAGGTTCAGTCAGTGTACCTCGGTACTCTTTTATTTCCTGCGCACTCAGGCTGTCCACATATGCTTTGCCTGTATTGATCAGCTGCACAGCATAGTGATAAAGCTTATCAAAATAGTCCGATGCAAAAAACTGTCTGTCTTCCCAGTCGAATCCCAGCCATCGAACATCCGACTTGATCGATTCCACGTACTCAATTTCTTCCTTGCTGGGATCTGTATCATCGAATCTCAAATTGCAAATGCCTCCTTTATTTTCAGCAGCAATACCGAAGTTAAGGCAAATGGATTTGGCGTGGCCGATGTGCAGGTAACCGTTCGGCTCCGGTGGAAATCGGGTTACTACCCTACCGTCGTATTTATTCGTCTTCAGGTCCTGGGCAACAATACTTCTAATAAAGTTGGGAGGAGTTACCGGCTGCTTAGTATCTGGTGTTTTCATGTTTTTCCTCGTTCAAGGTTCAGAAGTTCAGGGTTCAAAGGCGGGTAAACCATTGAACCGTTACTTTTTTTAATATATGAAAAACTTCCGGTTAGCAAGTCAGAGATTTTATATTTTACCTGAAAGCCGGCCTATTGCTTTATTGTTCGATCCGGCTGGTGAATAAAATGCCTGAATTTCGTATACGGATACGAAATCCCGATGGCCGCGTTGATAAATTTTTTCCGGTTGTTTTTTTCCAGCTCATAACGATTTGTAATCCCCATGTGAGTATCGGTATAACGCAGGGTCGTGGGTTCCTCCTGAAGCAGCTTGCCGTTAAAGAAATAATCCAACCAATTGAATTGATATGCTACGCTCTTTCCTTTGGCGGGATCATAATCCAGGGCCAGCATCAACTCATTCTGGTAACGCAGAAGATCCTCAATCTTTTGATCGATCACGATTTCTTCCCGGATAAGAAACTCGCGCAAAGTCGCGTAGAAATCATCTTTTGTCTCCGCAATGGACAGCCAGAGATAGGCCCATAAGTGCCACCCTTTGCGTTTCGGGTTGTAGGACGAAAGGAATGCCACCATGTCCGGTTGGGTGAGGATTTTATGAATTTGAGGCATGTCCTGGTCGTGATAATAGTCATCGATCAGGGTCATTACCCTTTTAACGGCGGCATGCGATTTTGCTTTCGAGCTTAGCATAAACTTAAGCAGGTTGTTGTAGAAGCGTTTGTACGGCATCCGTCCGGTGTCATTTAAATAGATGGCAATTTGGCGCGTATACGCGCCGTTATGCAGGGCCTGGATCATTTCTCCGAAAAGAAAACAATACGCCCAGTCTTTGTACGGCATTGCGTCGGTTTCAAAAACGATTTCGACCGCTTCTTTTTCGCAATGATCCGCCGGTATCCGCATGGATTTGATTTTGGTTTTGAGACCGTATTCCTTGCGGGTTGTTTTTTGGCTCAACGGCGCATTGGGCAACAAGGCCAGTTCATAGACGCGAATATCATCGTGGATACCGATGTCCAACAGAGTGCATATCCCGTCAATAAAGGACTCACGGGTTTCTTTGGGGAGACCGAGAATCAGTTCGGTATAAGTTGGAATCCCGACCTTACGATAGCGATCTTTTAAAAACCGATAATTGCGGGTACCTATTTGTCGCCGATTGACAGCCGCCAGCACATTATCGTCGACGCTCTGCATCGACAAGGTGGTGCCCCACAGCATATCATTGGCGTGGAGTAATCGACTGATTTCAAAGACCGTGTCGTTTGAATTTTTTGCAAATTGAATCCTGACCCTTTTGGGATAGCCATATTTTTTGTGGGCTTGAACCAACAGATCGGCGATTTCCAAATCACGCTTCAATATACCAAAATTACAATCGGTTACGTAAAGATCTTCCATTTTATGGCAGGCGATGTAATCGATTTCCCCTTTGATTTTCTCCATATCGTGACGTCTGATCTTGCTGGTGGAGCGAACGCCCCAATCGCAAAAGCTGCATCCGTATGGACATCCACGGTTGGTTTCCCACAAACCGATTTTATTCGGGCTCCCATCCGATAAAATTTTTTCAAACGTACCATTTAAAAACGGACTCGGGACTGGGAGATTATTGGTCAGTCCGGGAGCGGTTCGGGTCTTGATGGCTTGTAATTTGTCATTGTAGCTGATGTTAGGGATACGGTTCAGCTTGGGGTGATCATCCAGAAATGCAAGCAGGAGGTTGTAAAAGGGTATTTCACCTTCACCATGCACGAGTACATCCACATAGGGATGTTCGGTAAAAAATACATTGCTGGCGTCAGGAACGTGGGAACCACCGAAGATAACCTTGCAGCGGGGATATTTTTCTTTCACCTTTTTGGCGATTGCCGACTGCTGGTTGTGGTTCCATACATAACAGGACGCACACAAAATATCCGGCGCATTAATTTTTGCCACCGTCGTTTCCACCGCCTGGATTCGGGTGAGAGGTTCCTGCCAGATGTAGCTTTCGACAATCCGCTGGTCCTGGCGCGCATAGCTCTGTAACAAGCCATAAGCATAAGGGATAAATTGAAGCGCATTAAGCGACAAAAAGTAAATGGATTTCATAAGAGTATTTAACCTATTTATTCACTCAAGTAGAAATTTTGGTTGCTCCCGTTAACATCAATTTTGCATGGCCTTTAAAGAAAAAGCATGCTATTTCTGCTCCATCATTTTGATTTTTTGACAATAAAGTCAGGGTAATAGTTGGATATATCGATGTTTGCGTTGACGTAATCAATCGTGAAGTGAACATCCAGATAGTTTTTCAAATAGGAAATAATAACATCGCACTCTTCAAGAAATGCGGTAAAATGATAAAAATTCCCTTTTTGAGTAAGGGAAGATTTAAGGCTGTGCACTATAACCGGTTGAATCCCAATATGTAGTAGGGTCGGAAACCCAACGGCAATTTTCATTATCCTACAAGCGAGTTGGATTAAGATACCGTATAGCTGCTTTATTGTCAAGACGCGATTTTGTGCTCGATTTTGGGCGTTCCGGGGGAAACGGGCAGGGCAAACGTATTTACCCTATTTTAAAAAGCGCTGAAGTATTACGAAAATTTAATTTTTGATGTTTTATAAAGATTGACAACCCTGCAACTGGTATATTAATGATTAACTCCTAAAAAATCGCTTTACCACAGAGGACACGGACTCACATAGATAGCTAATTAATAAAATAAGATATTCTCTGTGTTCTCTGTGAACTCAGTGGTGAAAAATTATTTTTTTGAAATAGATGGAGGAAAACCTTTTGAAAAATTTATTTAATTCAACCTGCAGGATCCTTTTTTTAAGTTTTATTTTTATTATATTCGCAAACAATAATTTACTTGCTGATGAGCCGGAAAGGGTCGCCATAATACCCTTTAAAATTAATGCTCAAAAGGATCTTACATTTTTGAAAGACGGCATTTATGACATGCTCGCATCCCGTCTTTCCAGAGCAGACAGGGTACAGGTTGTCGGGCGGGAAGAAACTGAAAAGGCGCTTGAAGCAATCACCGTGCCTATAAATGAGGCAGCAGCGCGACAGACAGGAGAAAAACTTAATGCAGACTTTGTCCTTTTCGGAAGCCTCACGGTTTTCGGAAACAGTGTAAGCATTGATACCAAAATGGTGGATGTTTCCGGAAAAAAGCCGACGCTTGCCTTTTTCAACCACAGCCAGGGCATGGACGAGGTAATCCCACAGATTAATATTATAGCAGGAGATATAAATGAAAAAGTTTTCGGCATAAAATCCGCGGCCACTCCCCCGCCGGCATCCTTAACACCGTCCACTGAAAGCCCTGAAAGAGATATACATGCCCATCCTGAAACGCTTCTTAAAAATGAAGTAACCGGCGAGCCTTCTTTGCAAGGCAGGCCAAATTCGTTATTTGTTGAAAACGGCAAGACCAGGGAATTATCCGCGAAATTCTGGAAGAGCCGAAATTTTAAATCCTTTTTAAACGGTCTTGCCCTTGGCGATGTGAACAAAGATGGAAAGGTGGAAACAGTTGTTGCGGGAGCCCACTCAATCCGGATTTACAGGTACGAAAACCGGCGTCTCATTAAAATCGAAGAGATTAAGGAAAGCAAGTACTTATCTTTTATAGGGGTTGATATAGCGGATATAAACAATAACGGTTATCCTGAAATTTTTGTGACCAGCCTTACCTTGGGGAAAAACAGCGTCAGTTCCTTTGTGCTTGAATATAACGGCAGGAAATATGTCAAGATTATAGATGACATGCCGTGGTATTTCAGGGTTGTTAAAATACCGAATAGAAAACCTGTTTTGCTCGGACAGAAAGGCAGCATCGAAGGACCTTTTACTGCCGGCGCCATTCATGAAATGGCCTGGGAAATTTCAGAATATCTTCCTTCCGTACAGGTTTTAAAACCTTCAAAGGCAAGTGTCATGGGGGTTGCCATAGGAGATGCCATAAACAGCGGTGATGACGTTGTTGTTGCTTATACAAAAAACGACAGATTAAAGCTATTGAATGCAGGCGGTGGTGAGGAGTGGACCGGAAGCGATCGCTTAGGAGGCAGCACCCTTTATTATCTGCTGCCGAAAACTGAACCCGTCACCGAAAACAGGCAGTATCTTCCCATGCGAATTGCCATATGCGACATGAACAGGGACGGGAAAACCGAGGTAATTACCGTGAAAAATCACGAAGCCACGGGAAACCTGTTAAAAAATTTTCGAAAATTCACAAAAGCGAACTTTGTTTCACTCTCGTGGGACGGACTCGGGCTTGCACCGGACTGGGAAACCCGCAAAATTTCCGGTTTTATCCGTGATTTTGCAATTGGTGATTTTGATAATGACGGAAAAGATGAACTTGTAGCCGGTGTAATAATAAAAGAAGGGTCTATGCTTACATCGCCCAAAAGCACAGTTGTTGCTTATGAGATAGGGAAATGACTGATAGCATACAGAGCTCATAGCTCATAGAAAAAAAGGCTCATCAAGAATAAGGCAAGGAAATTATCGAATATATTAACGTGTTGTTATTTTGTTTTTTAAAAACAATCACAAAAACGCGAAAGTACCCCGGTACGATCTGCCGGACCCACGGGGCAGGCGAAAACACGAAAGTTATAACTCGCAATAAAAAACCCGGAGCGCCTATATGCTCCGGGTTTTAGTTTAACTGGATGATGAATGTGTTACACTCTTAGAATCTCATCTCCCATTTGATGCCATAATAGGTCTTATCTCCCAGCTCAACATCCGGTTGGCCGGTTTCCTCATAATCTCCATAATCAAATTTGCCGATTTCAGGTACCATAAAAAAGTTATCAGCAAGAACGATTTTGGCCTGGACGTAAAAAAGCATAGCTGCCAATTCAACATCAATGCCTGCATCATCTCCCTCAACACTTGAGTAGCCAACACCTCCTTCAAAGGAGAGCGCATCACTGGCTTTAAACCCAACGACAAGGCAACCACCGAGTTCATCAACATCAACAAAACCCGTGCCGGCAGCATCCAATGGAGAATCTAAATCAACTTCACTATCCAATGCTGAACCGAATCCATACGCATTTGGGTTCTGCGTCTGATAGACCCTGAATGCGATATTTGCCGGGCCTAGATTCACTCTACCGCCGATACCATAATGAAGAGCTGTAACACCTTCACTGGAATCTAACGCGTCCACTTCATCGTAATCATTATAACCGCCAAAAAAGTCAAGAGTTACCGGGCCAAGGGGCAATTTAAAATTGGCCTCAATTTTAGGCAATGTGGTATCCGTCTCTCCACCTGCGAAGCCCTCGGTTCCTGAAGAATTAGGTCTTAAAAACGCCACTTTAAACCCGCCAAATTTAAGCTGAATTCCGGGCAGACGTCCGGCATATGGGTTACCGACGGAAAACAATCCGTCATCAGCACCAAAGGCCATGTTGCTGTAAAAATGGGTGGTGGGTGTATAAAACTGGCCCACACGCAGGGTACCTGCACCGAAGTTCCAGTCACCATAAAGCAATCTCATGTACGCTTTTGAGGAAGTAAAACCTACCTCAAGGCGACCCTTAATGTCTGCGGTATCAACATTGGCGCCGAAACGTGAGTTCCCCGCCAAATCCCAATTTGTATCCTCATCATCAAAATCGCCTGTTGATTCTTTTGAAACATCAATACGATCCGTATGCATCCTGACGTGTCCATAAAAGTTCCAGTCGGCTGCAGCCGGAACGGTAAATGCAACGATCATTGCAGCAGCTACAAAAAATATAAAAAGTTTTTTCATCTGATATTTCCTCCTTAGTGAAATATTTAATTTATAATACTTTTATTACC
>JAUWMJ010000045.1 GCA_030613225.1 Desulfobacterales bacterium | reverse complement strand
CCTTCCGACCCTTCAATATTCAATGCCGGGGCAAAGGGTGAAATCCACAATCTGTTCGGTGTGCTTGGTGCTCATTTATCAGGCCTTCTTGTAAGGTTATTCGGGCTTGGTGTTTTTTGGATTCCTCTCTTATTCCTTTTTCTAAGTATTCATTTCTTTAGTGGTCAACAGGACAAAGCTGTCATATTGACCATAATTGGCGGAATTTTACTTATTATAACTACAGGCAGCCTTTTTGCCCTCAAGCAAAACTATTACCTGATTTTTGGGAGCAAATTTTCAGCAGGAGGTATTGCCGGAACCTGGTTTAAATCATATGTCATACAGTATTCTAATTCCACAGGCGGAATTATTATATTTATACTGTTATGGATCATTGGCTTTATTATGTCCACCGGTTTATCCCTGGTTCGATTTGCCAAGCGCTGGCGTAATGTTATTTATATTTTCAGAGATCGTACAAAAACATTTTATTTAAAAAGAAAAGAGCGCAGGGAAAAAGCAAAAAAGCGCCTGAAAGCAGAAAAAGAAAAAACTGCCACTAAAGACCAGGAAATAAGAATCAAGCCGTCAAAGTCAAAACCGATTAAGGCGATGCCTGCTCCGAAACAGGAAGTATTCGATTTTATGAAGACAAAAGCCGGGTTTCAATTTCCGTCCTTTAATCTTCTGAAATCTGCTGAGACAAGACATGTTGATGCCGATAATGAAAATTTACGCATGCAATCAAAACTTCTCGAGAAGAAACTTGAGGATTTCGGAGTTACGGGCCAGGTGGTGGAGGTATCACCCGGGCCTGTTATTACTACCTTTGAATATAAACCTGCTCCAGGAATTAAGATTAACAAGATTGTTAACCTTACAGACGATCTCGCCCTTGCGCTTCGGGCAACAAGCATCCGGATTGTAGCTCCGATTCCCGGAAAAGCTGTTATCGGCATTGAGATTCCTAATGCGGCAAGGGAGATAGTAAGATTAAAGGAGATTGTTGCCTCAAGTACTTTCGGTAAATCAAAATCAAAGCTCACCATCTGTCTTGGCAAAGATATTGTTGGAAATCCGGTTGTTGCGGAACTAGATAAAATGCCGCATTTATTAATTGCCGGTGCTACAGGAACAGGTAAAAGTGTGGCTTTAAACGCCATGATTTGCAGTCTTTTATACAAATCGAATCCTGATGAAGTAAAGCTTATTATGGTTGATCCAAAAAGGATAGAACTATCAACTTATGACGGAATTCCCCATCTTATTACACCTGTAGTAACAAACGTAAAAAAGGCGACAAATGCACTTTTCTGGGCTGTGCGCGAAATGGAAAGAAGGTATGAACTGCTTTCCGAAAAAAAAGCAAGAAACATAAAGCAGTATAACAATAAAATAGAAAAGGAAAAAAAGCCGGCAACAGGAGAATCTCAGGAAAAACTTCCTTTTATTATCATTATAATCGATGAGCTGGCTGATCTTATGATTGTTGCTTCCAGGGACGTAGAAGTTGCATTGACACGCCTTGCACAAATGGCAAGGGCTGCCGGGATACATCTGGTACTGGCTACCCAGAGACCGTCTGTAGATGTGCTGACCGGAATCATCAAGGCGAATTTTCCGACCCGTCTTACTTTTCAGGTTTCTTCAAAAACTGATTCAAGAACCATAATCGATATGAATGGTGCAGAGAACCTGCTTGGAGATGGAGATATGCTTTTTTTACCTCCCGGAACTGCCAGGCTTCAGCGTATTCACGGGGCATATATATCAGAAGAAGAGATTGCAGCAATTACTGATTTTCTGCGCCAACAGAAACCCCCGGAATACGACGAAAAAGTAACTGAAACAGTGGCCGTCGATGAGACGAAAACCGACAAGGAAGATTATGATGAAAGATATGATGATGCCGTGGCTCTTATCACAAAGACACGGCAGGCCTCCATATCAATGATTCAACGCCATTTGCGCATAGGATACAACCGTGCCGCCCGTATTATCGAAACAATGGAAATAGACGGGATTGTCGGACCTTCGGACGGTTCCAAACCCCGGAAAGTTCTCGTAAGCGGATATGATAAAATGCCATGATCCTTTTTCGTCTAACTCATATTGATTTAAATTTCTTTCACCGCCCGACTTGTCCCGCTAAGCGGGACTTTGCTCAAGACGCAAAGGACGCAGAGTAAAAAGTTTTTTCCTTTGCCGTTGATCCACCAAAAATACCGGCGGACAGGGACGCCGGCAAAGGAAAATCAACCAGTCTTCATGTTGTTACAACCATATATTTTTATATCAAATTATTATTCCCGTAGGGATGAATTCCTTATTTCTTTCCGCCCTTTTATCCCGCTTTAGTTAGCGGGGCTCAGCGGAAAGGAATAAAAAAGATTCTTTGCGTGCTTTGCGGCTCTGCGGTGAAAATTAAACATTTTACCTTTTCAAGGCGCTAAATTATTTCAAAATTGCTACCTGATCAAAATCTCTTAAAAAACATAAAAGGCTTTCTTGACGAAGATGAAGGCCGGCGTCTTTATGAAATTGCCCTTGAGGCCGGCAGGATAGGACCATGCCTGGAAATAGGAAGTTATTGCGGCAAATCCACGATCTATCTGGGCACAGCCTGCAGGGAAGCCGGTAGTATACTCTTCTCAATAGACCACCACCGAGGATCCGAAGAACAGCAACCCGGCCAGGAATATTTCGACCCGGAGCTGTTTGATGCACAGACCGGCTGCGTGGACACTTTCAAAAATTTCAGGAAAACAATAGCAACAGCCGGTCTTGAAGATACGGTTGTGCCCATGGTTTGTAAATCAGAAGTTGCTGCGCGTTTATGGGCGACTCCGCTGAGTCTTGTTTTCATAGACGGCGGGCATACCTATGAGGCCGCCTTTGCAGACTACAATGCCTGGGCCGATCACATCATTCCCGGAGGCTATCTTCTTATCCACGATATCTTTAAAGACCCTGCAAAGGGCGGTCAGGCCCCCTATAATGTTTACAATCTTGCCATTGCCTCCGGCCTTTTCCAGGAACTTCCCATGACTAAAACCCTTGGAGTGCTAAAACGTCTCAGTTGCGGACATATGCCTGATAATTTACCTAACCCGGACAAGCCAGAACCCAATTGAATATTGACGATTGAATATTGACGATTTGTTGAAGTCGCTTCGCTCCGCCGTTTTGATTGGAATTGTTGTGCTAAAATTGGCAGCATTCCTTAAATATTCAATTAGTTTTATTCCCATTTAGCAACATCGACAGCAAATTGCCGATATAGCCTTGCTAAGCGCCTAATAGCAACCTTTCTCAACAGATAGGACATTTACCGATGCAGTCAGGGCAGAGCAAATGTAAGTTATCACAAAAATAGACGTTGAAAGTGCTTTTTTTGCAAGCTTCGCAAACAAGGGGATCGATCCTTTTGGATATGGGATTATAAATCAAAGAGAATTGTTTGTTTTTCCTGCCGATGGATGTTCGATAAAGAATTTTTACTGCAGGTGTAGTGATCAACATCAGGCCGCATAGAGTTATTTTTACCTTTATGCTGTATTTTTTGAAAAGGTCATCTTTTTTTTTGGTAAGTTCATCCGGGATCAAAGCAATTTTATCTTTTCTGTCTTTTATCAACCTGGCGGAAAGTCCGGGTTTTTGCAGGCTTGTTTCCATCTCCTTTTTCAAGCTGTCATAATATTCTTCAAGATTCGTTGCATCCCGTCTGAACCTTCTTGTCATGCTTTCATGAAAAGGGCCTGTTATTTTCGCAATGGTATCTTCCGCTCCCTTTTGCACCCATTGCATAATATCTTTTATCTTTTTATCATTCCAATTTGTTGTTCTTTTGCTAATGTTGAAATCCTTTGCCGCATAGGCTATCTTTGAATCCATGTCTGCTGTATTGGCACCGGTTTCAAGATTAAATACAAGATTTATTAAACCTTCTTTTTGCTCATCACTTTGGGCCAGATAACGGCATGTAAGATTTAGATATTCAGTCATAATCGATGCCGTGTTTTCCACCCTTCCTACGGACTTGTTAATAGTGAATTGTGTTTTGATAAGCCTGTCAAACCCCTGGCTTTTCAGATAGTCAAACTTTAACCTGCAGGAAAGAAGCGGCACCTGTTTTGTGGCGATAGTGACGATTTTGTCAAGAAGAGGTGATCCGTATTGGACGGAATAGGTGTTTTCAGGTTGTGGACCGGATTCAGCCGGAGATTCATTATTTATATCTAAATACTCAGGGATTTTCAGCACCCTTGACAGGCTTTCAGGCAGGATCGCTTCAAAACCATTATCATGTTTTTCAACTGCAGCGCCGTTATCCCTAAAAAATCCGCAGGCAAAGTCATTAGGCTCTTTGCCGGAATCAAAGTTCATAATTTTCTCCAAAAAGTTTTTTATCCAATGCTTTGGTTTTTTGATAACTTACCTTGGATTGTTTCAATTTTACTGCCAGCTGGCTAAAAGCCTTGTCTCTTTCCTTTTCAGAAGCTGTACCGACCCAGATATCATAAACCATTTCAGAAAACTCCTGCTCTCCCTTGACACGCCCCATTATCATGTCAATTTCACCGATAATCATTTCAAACATATTGATTTTTTTATCCAGCACTTCAAGTATATACTCTTCAATACTGCCGCCGGCACACAGGTTGTAAATCATTACCTCTTTATCCTGGCCGATACGATGGATACGCCCGATTCTCTGCTCGATCTTCATGGGGTTCCATGGAAGGTCATAATTGACCATCTGATGACAAAACTGTAAGTTACGTCCCTCTCCGCCAATCTCAGTAGTTACAAGTATATCCTTATCCTCCATGAAACACTTAATTTCTCCGTCTTTCTTTTTATTGTTCATCCCGCCGTGGAATCTGGCATGGGGTATTTCCTGCCACGTAAGAAAGTCTGAAAGATGATCCAACGTTCCAAGGTACTTGACAAATATGATACTCTTTCCCGGAGAAGATTTCAGCAATTTTAGCAGAACCTTGTTTTTACTGGTATCATCCATTGTTTTACAAAGATTGTTGATTGCCCGTATCTCTTTTTCCTGCTTTAAAAGAAAGTTTTTTTTCATGAGCATCCGTGAAAGGGTCAGGCTCACTGCACGGGGGGAAGACCCTGCTTCCGCCAGCAAAGTCTTAAGAAGTATCTTATATCTTGTCCCATTCGTCTCATTTATACTTTTCACCAGCGCACAGATTCTTTCATAAAGCTGTCGTTCATGTTTGCTTGAATTTATCTTAATGGTTTGAGCAAAGCGTGGTGGTATATCAACCCTGGCAAGGGCTCTGGTATTTCGAATCATTACCTGGCCTAAAAGTCCTTTGAGCTTGCTCCTGTTTTGTGGATCGGTGGGATCACCCCGTGTCATGAATTCCTTCCGGAACGCTGAAGCCGTCTTTAACTGGCCGGGTTTAAGAAGGGTGACAAGGTTGTAAAGCTCCATCAGGTTGTTTTCCACCGGTGTTGCGGTTAATAGAAGCAAAAACCGCTTTTTAAGGGAATTGATCAGTTTCCAGTTAAGGGTGTTTCGATTTTTCAGATGATGGGCTTCATCAACAATTACAAGGTCGTATTCTCTCCTGGTTACAAGGGGATAATTTTTCTTTGACTTTGCGATATTGATGGAAGAAAGGATAAAGGGTTCTTTCCAGAATGCATCCCCGTTTACATTATAATCCGGATCGTCGGTGGAAGGCAGATTGAGACCGAATTTAGTTTTTAATTCTTCCTGCCACTGACTTACCAATGGTGTGGGGGTCAGGATCAAGGCATTTTTGACCATTCCCCGTGCAATATATTCTTTTAATACAATACCTGCCTCTATGGTCTTTCCCAGTCCCACTTCATCAGATAACAGTGCCCTGCCGCGAAAGCTTTTTAATATCTTTCTTGCCGTTTCTTCCTGATACCACAATGAGCGAACATGTTTAAGATTTGATAAACAAATTAGATTTTCAAAAGTCTCATTAAAGCGGATTTGATGGGCTTCAATGGCAAGTTTATAGCGCATGGGAGACGCAAATTGTCCGCTGGAAAGTGTATTTAAAAAAGATGCTGAGTCTATTCCAATCGATACCGGGATTTCCGGAAGCAGCACCGGTCTTTTCGGTTTGACCGGTTTTAAAGGGCTGCCGGTATTTATGGCAGGTTTTAATGTTTTACCGGTTTTAACCGGTTTGCCGGCAGCAGGCAGCCGATTCAGCCGGTCCTTTTGACCGGCATGAACCTGTTTGGTTTTTAGGTAAAACTCACAGCTTTCAATGATATTTATGAGAAAGGATCGGATATTTCTTTTGTTTGAAATTTTTATCTTGGGGAGAATAGACAAAGTTTCCTTTGCTGTGGCTATTGCCTGCTGGTTTTTTCCCTTTCTTGCCAGCAGGTGGCATAAATCAGGCAACCTGTCATTGCTTAAAAGTCCGTTATCGTAAAGCCCTGAAAGCCCTTTTAATTCGATGTCCGGCCTGACAATCTGGGAACCGAGATATGCCATTGTTTCAAGCATTTCTTTATTTACAGGATCAAGCCGAATTGCCTTGTTAAGCTTTAAAAGAGCTTTTTCATATTCTTCATGGCCAATGAACCATTGGGCTTCATGGAAGAAAAAGTCAGATCTTTCCTTTTGGAGCTCTCTTGTTATTTTGTTGCGGCGGCTTTTAAGCTTTGCTTTTCGTTTAGCCTTTCTTTTTTGTTCTTTTGTCTTAGGCATACAATAAATCAGCTGTTGTTTCAGTAAGTAATGAAAGGTGGTTTCTTTCGTTTAAATTCAAGGGCATGGTCGATGCGCCGGGACGGTTCAGGAAACATGCTATAAAGTGTTTGAGTGTTTAAATCAAGGCAATAGTTCAGCCACCAAGACACAAAAGCTCGAAGGCTTGTTCGCAAGTCGTATCGCGTATGGAAGGCGATATTTCAGATCAAACATCTCCATTTTTTAAAAACCTTGAACCCGTGAACGATTACAAGGATAGAAAGTTTGAGGAGTTACTAACTTTTTTCTTGACCTATTATAACATGTGACATATTGGTTGAAAATCAGCTAAAAATGAGGGATTTTTCAACCATAATACCATGACAAATAATTATCCAACCAGATTAGTACGCAGAATTACAAAAGCAACAGGCAACCAGCTTAAATATTGGGTTAGAATCGGTTTGGTAACTCCCGAAAAAAAGGGGAAAACCTTTTTTTATTCTTTTAAGGATATTATTAAACTGAAATTGCTTATTGAACTTAAAGAAAATGGCCTTAGCCTTCAGAAAATAAAGAAGGGGATTAAAAAATTATCTGAAATGCTACCTGCTACCGATGACCCGCTTTACAAACTTGTAATTTATACCGATGGCATTGACATGATTGTTATTGAGAAAGGAAAATATTTCAGTGCAATGACGAGACAGCACTATTTTCGCTTTGATACGGAACAAATAGGCGCTGAAATAATTAACTTATACAAGTTGCCCGAAACTTTTCCAAAGAAAAACAAAGTTTATGCGGCTCTCTCATAAATAGCGATTGGGGGATGAACTCATGAATCCACATACGGTTGATATTTTTTTAAAAGTTCGTGATGAGTTAAAACGGTTAGGTTATGTAGACGAACTCTTGCGCCAGGACTATGCCTTCGATGACGCATCAGTCCCAGGAACCCGGGATCTGCATATACCTTTAGCAGCCTTTGCCCAATGGCCGCCGTCCTATCGCAATGCATGCATCGGTGTACTGACTGCGAATGGGCAGTCGGGGCCGCAGTTTGTTACAAAGTACAGAACACTTGGTGCCCCAATGTTTTTTGAAGTGGTTAAGGATCGTCTTGACCGGTATCGTATCGAGGCTTCTGGCCAAGCCAGTTTCTTAGAGTCCATCCCAGCCCGTAATATTCACCGCGCATTTGAGGTAAACAGTGAAAAGTGGGCTCCTGACACAATTTTTCGTGCTAAAGCTATTACGCCGTTAACGGACCCTGTTCAGCTTGATTTCGTTGATATAGGTCTTCTTCCCGCTTTGAAGGGTATGATTCATGGAAAGTTGGATCGTTTACTAAGGAATATACTCCAGGAAGCAGTCAACATTCATAAGGAAGTCACATCTGGTCATAAACCCGATGAAACGTTGCTCTTTCGATTGCTTTTCCGGTTCCTTGCCGCTAAGATTTTCAAGGATAAAAAACATTCCGGCAACTGGGATTCTCTCCAGGCAAATACCATAATACAGGAAATCCAAAGGTATTATGAGCTTACTGTGCCTGACATGCAAAAGATTCTTGATGAGCCCAACACACAGGAGCTTGTATGGGATAGATTTCGAAATGCTTTTAACTTTCAAAATATTTCTGTGGATGACCTTGCGTTTATTTATGAAAATACTTTAATACGAAAGGAAACACGTAAGCGATTCGGTGTTCACAGCACTCCATCAATTATAGCAGAGCTTATGGTTGACCGCCTTCCCTTTGAATCTTTATTGGAGCACGAACGATTCATTATAGAACCATTCGCCGGGCACGGGGTTTTTTTGGTTGCTGCCCTCCGCCGGCTTCGTGAACTGCTATCAGTATCATTGACTGACGAGGAAAGACATAAATACCTGAGAGCTCGACTCACTGCTATAGAGATAGACACTTTTGCTGCTGAGGTTTGCCGTTTATCTCTAATGTTAGCGGATTACCCCAATCCGAACGGGTGGCAAATAATACCTGAAGATGTTTTTGCAAGCGATATATTAGACAAGCAATTGGAAACTTCACAAATTGTACTATGTAATCCTCCTTTTGAGGATTTCACTCTGCAAGAGAGAGAACATTATCGTGATAAAATTCAAAGTGTTCATAAACCACATGAAATACTGAATAAAGTATTGGAAAATCCACCGGCTATGTTTGGCTTCGTATTGCCAAAATCCGCAATAATGGGCGAAAGATATATAGATATCCAGAATCGTATTGCCAGGACTTATGAACAAATAGAAACAATAGCCCTTCCAGATCGTATATTCGCATTTTCAGATCAGGAAACTATTTTAGTGCTTGCCTCAAAACGGAACAAATCAGCTAAAGCGAATGTTTTTATCCGCACATTCTGGGTACGTGAAAACGATCGACAATCATTTCTTCAAATGGGGCGATTGCCTGTAGGAATTAACAAAAATATAAATCGATCTATCCATACAGCGCCTGTTTCTCTCTGGAATGTTCCTCTCTCAGATATTTGGGATTATCTAAAAAGATATCCCGGATTTGGTGATATCGCTGAACTTCATCAAGGCATTCAATGGAATATTCCTCTCGAAGAAAACAGAGATGCTTTGATAGCACTTAAACCGAAACCCGGATTCAAGAAGGGGTTAGATAAAGTCAGCGGGAAAGTTGAACCATACTTTGCAAAACATTTTGTATATCTAAATATGGATGAAAAATATCGCAGAAGAAAAGCACATTTATTTCCTTGGGATGGGCCAAAAGTCATAGCTAACAGAGCCATTATTAACCGTGGTCCGTGGCGGATTGTCGGTGTGCCGGATAGAAACGGGCTGGTTTGTCGTGAAAATTTTATAGCAATCTGGCCAAAAACAAACATAAGTGTTGAAGTAATTTCAGCCCTTATTAACTCTCCTTTGGTTAATGCAGCGCTTTACGTGAGAGGAGGCAAACGTCTTAATCAGAATTATACGCTTGAACAAATTCCAATCCCATTCCCGGAAGCTATTGATACAGAGAAAATTACCCATCTTGTCATAAACTATACGAATCTTAGATTAAAAATTGAAGGTTCTGGCAGTGAACCAATTATTCAGGAATGTGTCCAAACCCTTATGGAAATCGACGGTTTGGTTTTAAAAGCATACGACCTACCTCCAAGGCTTGAACGGAAACTGTTGGAGTGTTTCAGAGGTTACCCCAAGCCGCTGCCATTTGATTTTCCTGAATATTATCCGGAGGACTTTAGCCCATGTATGCCATTGTGCAAATATCTCGAAATGGACTTAAAGCAAGCCAGCGCCGGAGAACTTCTCAAGAGGATCACTCCTTTCGATTCTGAAGACATGCATGAATTTTTTATGGATATTGAGGCAGAGCAATCATGATTGATGGTTACCTTTTAGATACGACTGTAGCCAGTATTCTTTGGGATAAACGGCACAGGAATTATCCGCAAATTAGAGCTTTTCTTAAGAACGTAGCATCTTCTCCCGTTTTGATATCAACTGTTGTGTTGGCAGAGGTGGAATACGGCCTAAAAATTGCTCCAAAGATGGATATGAACAGGCAGAATGATGTCAGAAATGAAATGGCAAAATTTCCCCTTGTTCTTGATATTGACAGGCACACAATCACACCTTACTCTGATCTTCGTTCAGAGTTGTTCAAAAAGTATTCACCAAAAAAACGTAGAGGAAAGTTAACCGCGAAATGGCCGGAGGATCTTTTCGACCGAACAACTGCCAAGAAACTTGGTGTTCAGGAGAATGATATCTGGATAGCGGCGCAGGCAATTCAGTACAATTTAATTCTTGTTACTGAAGATCATATGTATCGGCTTGTGGAGATATCTGAAAACCTGGACTATCCCCTTCAAATCGCAAGATGGAAATAGAAATCCAATTGCACCACTCTTAGCTTGAGAAACCACATGACTGATAATGTACGCTATGGACTGGAAAACCCACTTCCTTTTTCGAAGATGAAGACGGAATTGATTTGGGAAGAAAAATATGGATTTCCCAAGGATATAAAGGATAAACCTATATGGCCAATTCGCTGGAAGAAATTCGAAAACAATTAAAGGGTCTTGGAAACGAAGAAAAAGCAAAAAAACATCAAAGATTTTTTAAGACCTGCCCGGGCGAATATGGTGAAGGCGATATTTTCATAGGTGTAACAGTGCCGGAGTTAAGGAAACTGGCTAAAGAATATAAAACCATAAGCCCAAATGAGATAAAACAGCTTCTTCAATCTCCAATTCATGAAGAAAGATTAGTCTCTCTTTTTATGCTCATACACCGGTTTTCAAAGGGAGATGAACCTGAGAAGAAAAGAATATATGAACTTTATTTAAAAAATACAAAATTTATAAACAACTGGGATCTTGTTGACAGTTCAGCCGGACATATTGTGGGAGCCTTCCTTTTAAATAAAAATAAACAGCCTCTCTACGACCTCGTAAAATCCGATAATCTGTGGGAACGGCGAATATCGATTATATCAACATTTTATTTCATTAAGCATAATCAATTTGCCGAGACCCTGAAAATTTCTAAACTGTTGTTATCTGACAGACAAGACCTTATTCATAAAGCTGTAGGGTGGATGCTCCGTGAGGTGGGAAAACGCCATATAAGCCCAGAAGAAAAATTTTTAAAAAACCATTATAAAAATATGCCTCGTACAATGTTGCGCTATGCCATTGAAAAATTCCCGGAAACAAAAAGAAAGCAATATCTAAAAGGTAAGATTTAATGGAAGGACTAAGCTGCTTTTAAAACAAGAAGCATGTTTTCATCAAACCACTCGATCTGCTCCGTATCTTTCGTAGTCAATCTCTCG
>JAUWMJ010000338.1 GCA_030613225.1 Desulfobacterales bacterium | reverse complement strand
AAGAAAAACCTTTAGAGAATTTTTTTGATGTGATTATCTGCCGGGCATTTTCCAGGCTGGATAAAATTATACTTCAAGCATTGCCCTTGCTGGCAAAAGCCGGGATTATTATTGCTATGAAGGGGAAGTTGTCCGAATCTGAATTGGAATCTGCAGGTAAGTATAATTTGTCTTTGACTGTGGAAAAGTACAAACTTCCTTTTCTTGAATTAGAGAGAACCCTTGTTATTATCAGCCCTTAAAACTCAAAAAATTGTGCGACCAGTGATTTTCCATTTACATGAAGCAAAGCAACAGATGCCGGGCTATTGAAACGCGGGTGAGTGGCGCTTCCCGGGTTTAAAAAGAGTACGCCATTATGGTCTTCAATGGAAGAAGGCTTGTGGGTGTGACCATGGATGACAGCCCCAACTCCTGCTTTGGCGGGTTTTATATTGATTTTGTAAACATCATGAATCACATAAAGCAATACACTGCCCACCTCGATTAACTTCGTTTCCGGCAGTCTGTGTGCCCAGTCGTCCATGTCCATATTGCCCCTTACTGTTTCTACTGGAGCGATAGCCTGCAAATCTTCTATAATATCCGGTTTGCCCACATCTCCGGCATGAATGATAAGGTCTGCACTTTTGAGTGCTTTGATGGCAGCAGGTCGCAAACAGCCATGGGTATCGGAGATAACTCCGACTATCTTATGATTTTCAGTCTGCGTATTTTTTTTTGACAATTTTAAAATATGTGGATAATTATTTTTTATTTTTCAGCCAGTTTTCAAGAAGTCGAAGGCCTTCTTTTGCGGAAACCCTTGATGAATACCCAAGGTCTCTTCTTGCCGCACTGATATCAAACCAGTGGGTTCTCGCAACGGCATAAGCCATAAAACGAGTAATATACGGTTCACCGGATAAACAAAATGTTTTATACACAATCTCAAGGAAGGCTCCGGTCAGCCATGCTATTCTGTAAGGTACCGACCCTTTTACAGGACCCAAACCTGCCGCCTTTAAAAAGGCGTTGATCATGTCCCATGCCAGAACAGGTTCGCCCTGGCTGATGAAATAAATCTTTCCGGAAATGGCAGGGTTTTCTTCCAATTTTTCAGAGGCCAGAAGGTGGGCATCTACCGCATTATCGATATAGGTAGTGTCCATAAGATTTTTACCATTACCAATTCTTTTGAGTCGTTTTGCCCTTGCAATAAGCCGCGGAGCAATGTGATTATCACCCGGACCCCAAATTTCATGCGGTCTCAATATAATTGTTCTAAGGTTGCCACTTGAGCTCTTGACAACTATTTGTTCGGCAAGCGCCTTGGTTTTTGAATAGGGGGTGGCATACCTGGCAGGGTAGGGGAAGGATTCGTCTACACCCTCTATGTCGGTACCATTAAAGACTACAGTTGGCGTACTTGTGTACACGAGCTTTGAAACTTTCTGACTATTACAGGCATCGATGACGTTTTGGGTTCCCACAACGTTAGTTCGGTAATAGTCCGCATAGTTCCCCCATGGTGGAGGTTTTGCTGCAACGTGAAAGACAGTTTGAATTCCATTACAAGCTTTTATTACCGCTGAATTATCACCGATGTCGCCCTGGATTTGATCCACTCCCATTGATTTAAGTTCGGGATAAAAGCTCCTGGAGAAGCTGCGAACATTTTCACCTGCTTCTACAAGCCTTTTGACAATAGCTTTGCCTAAAAAACCACCACCTCCTGTGACCAGGATATTTTGTTTTGTTATTGCAGCCATTTTATTTTAGCTTCTTTTCAGCCCATATTGCCAGCTTTTCGCGGAAAATTTTTGAATTATGTCTTATGTCCACAGGAAAACCCTTGTGGTATAGCACAGTTTCAATATTTTTTGTAAGTTCACTTTGTTTTGCCATTTCCAGAAGCTCTGACCTAAGATCCTTTTTATTTATCTTGTTGTCCCCATCAATCAGTTCAATACAGATTAGCGGTTTTTTGTTTTTTTGAGGGCCGACACCAACAAGGGCGCTTCTGAATACTTTTGGATGGGCATTAAAAATTGCTTCACATGGGATAGTAAAAAGTGTACCATTTTCAGTTATCACGCGGTGGCTTTTCCTGCCGCAGAACCAGATTCTGCTTTTTTTATCGCGCCAGCCGAGGTCTCCCATCCTGTGCCAGATTTCATTTCCCTGCTTGATCTTGGCCATCAGATCCGCACTTGGTTTTTCAAAATACTGCCTGGTTACAAGGTCACCCTTTACAGTTATTTCACCCATTTCCCCATCTTTGACAACAAGGTCATCAGACCATTTTTCAATGGGAGTATCGGTGATTTTAATAATGCGAATTTCTATATTATTTATCGGATAGCCGATGCAGTTTCCATACCCTTTTTCAGTTAAGTCTTTCGTTTCATTCAGTATTTCATTGCTGCCAATAGATATAATCGGTACAGCTTCGGTGGCACCGTAAGGAGTGTGGATTTCGGCACCGTCACAAAGCATGGAGGAAAACTGCTCAATATTGGAAGGCGCTACAGGCGCTCCGGCAGAAATAACCCTTTTTAAGGAAGGGAGTTTTATCCTTTTATCTTTACCGTATTTGCCCACACGGTTAAGCAAGGCAGGTGATGCAAACATACTTGTTATTCCCTGATCCGTTATTGTATCGATAATCTTTTTGGGGTCAACAAGTGCTGGTTTTGTAGGATCCATATCCGGTATGACGGATGTAATTCCCAGGGCAGGCCAGAAGAGAGCAAAAAGGGGAAATGTGGAAAGATCGATTTCATCAGAGGATATGCCTAAATGGGTTTTAATCTGGCGAAGCTGGGCGTCAAAGTTTCCGTGGGTATATACTGCTCCTTTGGCAGGACCTGTACTTCCTGTTGTAAACAAAATAGCAGCTGTATCATTTTTCAATGTCTTACTGACAGGATAAGGTTTCCATGGTTTTTGAATGAGTTTTTTATAAGCATGCCCCCCCCAGAACCATCGACGGCCAACTGTTACCCATATTTTTACTGTTTTAAAAAAAACCGGAAAAAGGATTCTCACTACATGGGCAAGGGGGATTCCAATAAACCCATGGGGCCGGCTTTCTTTGAGGCATCCGATCATACGCTTTAATCCCATTCCGGGATCTACGACAACAGGTACCGCACCTGTCTTAAAAAGGGCAAATATTATAATAAAAAAGTCCAGGCTTGGTTTCACCATTAAAATAGTCCTGATACCGCATCCGATTCCAACCCCTTCAAGGCTGTGTGCCAGGCGGTCAGACTCTTTATCAAGCTGGTGAAAGGTCAGATGAGTATATGCTAAGCGACCGTATTTATCTTTTCCCACAGGATAGACGACAGCTCTTTTACAGGGGAATTTCTTTGCCATTTGCCTTAGATAAGAGGAAATATTTATAATGTTGTTATTTTCCATTTTATTCGTTTTTAATGCCATGTCCTTCCCCGCTTTACAAGATCTTCGATGGGCGCAGCCAGAGATAATTGGCTCTGCCTGAGTAAATCTTAATAAGTGCCTAAAGTGAACTAAAGTGTCTAAAGTGACTAAAGTTAATGAATTCTGTCTGTTTTAATTTTTATAAAAAAGATTGAGCGAAGCGATACAGCAACTTTAGCTCACTTTAGTCACTCTTAACATAGTGTACCTGACAACCCATTCGAGGGGTAAATCAATGCCATGTCTTTCCCCGTATAACGGGATCTTCGACGGGCGTGGGGATTCTTTACACAAAAAAATTCCCAACAAGATCGACAATCCGATCCTGGGCATCTTCAAGGACATAGTGGCCCGCATTTGAGAAAGTATGTACTTCGGCTTTCGGAAAACGGCGTTGCCATTGCTCAAGATAGTCATTATCAAAAACAAAGTCGTGTTCGCCCCAGCATATCAGCATGGGGATGTCTTTAATTTTGTGAAGATTATTATC
>JAUWMJ010000351.1 GCA_030613225.1 Desulfobacterales bacterium | reverse complement strand
ACTGTCCCACTCAAGATATTTATGCGGATCATTGGTGACCAGAATGATATCTTCAAACAGAGCATTAAAAATGCTATACAGGTGATCAATAATACGCTTTCCGCCGACTGATAAAAAGGCCTTATCCTGACCGGAAAATCGGGTATTCATTCCACCGGCTAATATCACTCCGGTACAAGGAATTTTCATTGCAAAAAGCCTCCGCTAAAAGAAATAGTAGGCGTTCATGGGTTCAAAGGTTCAGAGGTTCAAGGTTTCATTTTCGTTCCCAGACTGCATTTGGAACGTGAATTTATAAGAAAAACGTCATCTTCGACATGCCTAATCCAAAATTTGGAGCCAAATTTGCAGTTACTTTGGGAAATGACCATGTTCAACGAATACTTTGGGTCTTCAATGTTTTTTTGCCCTTAACCCTGAACCTGTGAACGGTTACGATAATTATTTATAATAAAAAACAAATCAAGCAAAATCAAGCTTGATATTCAATCAGTAGATGATATAGAATATTATCATTATAATTGATGAATTCGTAAAAAAGTCCTTTTTCACCACAGAGTTCGCAGAGAACACATAGAATATCTTGTTTTATTATTCAGTTATCTCTGTGATCTCCGTGTCCTCTGTGGTAAGGGCTCGCGCAAAAACAACTGTAGATTTTATGCACCCCAAGGGCATTTGCTTCGCGGCACATCCTGGATTCGGGCCAGCTTTGCGCGAACCCTAAATTCGACTTTTTACGACGCCATTAAATTTAATTAGAATACCGGAGAAAAATCATGGACAATTCATATGAGACAATTTTGGATGCAACAGACATTGACCGCATATTAACAAGAATTACCCATAAAATTCTTGAGGTGCACAGAGGTGCAGACAATCTTATATTAATAGGAATTCAAACGCGGGGCGTCTATCTTGCGAAACGTCTCCAGGCAAAGATCAAAGAGATCGAAGGGGTAGAAATACCAACCGGAGACATGGATATCACACTGTATCGTGATGACTGGACACGTATCAGCCACCATCCGGTAGTCCAAGCTACGGATATATTATTTTCTGTTGATGAGAAGCAGATTATCCTTGTTGATGACGTTCTCTTTACAGGCCGTACAACAAGGGCCGCAATGGATGCTGTAATAGATTTCGGAAGGCCTGACCGTATTGAGCTTTCGGTCCTCGTAGATCGAGGACACAGAGAGCTTCCCATCCAGGCAGATTATGTAGGAAAATTTGTTGAAACGAGACGCAGGGAGACAATAAACGTACTGCTTGCCGAACATGATGGAGAAGACAGGGTTGTGATGGGATAGAGGAGAAAAACCGATGAGCAGTAAAGCGCATAAAAAAAATGCCCCAAGGGCAGTAAAGACAGGCATTATAACTGTGTCGACAACCAGATCTTTAAAAGATGATAAAAGCGGCCTATGGATAAGCAAACGTGCTAAAAAGGAAGGACACGAGGTTGTATTTCATCAGGTTATACCGGATGATATCGAAATAATAACTCGAACAGTCATGGATGTTATCAAAGATCCTGCTCCACAGGCTCTCCTGGTTACAGGCGGAACCGGTATCAGCAGCAAAGATGTTACCATTGAAGCTGTTCGCCCGCTTTTTACAAAAGAACTTACAGCATTTGGACCCATTTTTGCCCAGCTCAGCTTTGAACAGATAGATTCCGCGGCCATTTTATCACGTGCCACAGCCGGGGTGATCGAAAAAACTATACTGTTTTGCATGCCCGGAAGCTTCAAGGCCTGCAAGCTTGCCTGCAAAGCCATCATCTTTCCCGAACTCGGGCATCTTGTCCATCATATCCACGAATAATAACCTTGATGGCGTCGTAAAAAGTCATTTTTCACCACAGAGCTCGCAGAGAACACAGAGAATAGCTTGTTTTATTAATTGGTTATCTCTGTGAGCTCCGTGTTCTCTGTGGTAAATTCTGCTTTTTACAAGATCATCAACCTTTAGATTTTGAATGCAAAAACCGGTTAAAAAAAATCGTCTGATAACGGCAGTTGTTGCTAATTCAAAGGGAGAAATCTTTGAACTGGAAGGCTACGGCGCCGTGGGTATGGCAGGGCCAACCCTTGCACCTCTGACGACGGAGGACACCATCAATATGCCCTTTGGTAGTGAACTTATGTTCCTGCCGGACAGAAAACCGATTCTTTATAATATGGTCAGTGACAGGATTGAAACTCTCATAGAAAACCCCTTTGTTTCCGGGGAAAGGATATTTCCGGTAGCAGCCTTTAATTCACCTGGATATGTTACTTCCTATATTAGTGCGTATGAAGAAGAGAAAGATGCCGGATATCTTCCTCTTTTTTCGTACGGAGCGGGAGGGTGGCAAAAAGGAATATTCAGATCCGCAGCAATCCTTGTGGATTCAGAAAAGCGGCAGGATCTGCGACATATGAAACAGGAAAACATTGTTGCCGGCGTTCATAGGTTAAGAAAGAAGATGCCCTCGAACAGGCTTAGAGCCCACCTCGAAAAATGTGCACTGACATATGGATGCCCGGCAGGAAAGAACTTTTTTCTTGGTAGATATGAAGCACCACTGCCGACTTCAAAATATTGTAACGCAAGATGCCTGGGGTGTATCTCGCTTCAGAAAAATGACGAAATTCCAAGTAGCCAGGACAGGATTTCATTTACACCATCTCCTGAGGAAATAGCCGAAGTTGCTCTGGAACATATCCGAAGGGTTAAAAACAGCGTGGTCAGCTTTGGACAGGGTTGTGAAGGTGATCCCCTGTTGGCAGCAGATGTTATCGAACCGGCCATACGCATGATACGATCTGAAACCGGCCGTGGCACAATAAACATAAACACTAACGGAAGCCGGCCTGATATTCTTGAAAAGCTTTTTGATGCAGGTCTGGACAGTATGCGCATCAGCATGAACAGTATCAGAAAAGAGTGTTACAGCGCCTATTTCCAGCCGCAGGGTTACAGCTTTTCGGATGTTTTAAAGGGAATTGACACAGGAGTGCGCAGGGGACTTTTTGTTTCAATCAACTATCTGAACTGTCCGGGGTTTACTGATACGCCGGAAGAAATAGAAGCGCTGATTTCGTTTATTGAAAAGCATCAGGTTAACATGATCCAGTGGCGAAACTTAAACTTCGATCCGGTCAGGTACTGGAAAGTAATGAATAAGGCCGCAAAGCACGGTAAACCAGTGGGCATGAAAAATTTGCTCAAACAGATAAAAAAAGCTTTTCCGGATTTAAAATACGGTTATTTTAATCCACCTAAGGAAAAATTTAAAGCGCTGAATTAATACAAATTTATTGGATTTTTAAATCCACGTCCTTCCCCGCTTGACGGGATCTTCGGTGGACGTGGTCAGAGATAATTGGCTTTGCCTGAGCAAAAAAGAGTGTCTAAAGTGAGCTAAAATGACTAAAGTGCCTAAAGTTGTGGTGTCGCTATGCTCCGGTCTTCGCCTCTTGTCGCGGCGTAACCAAAGGTGAAGCCTGATTGGCTACGCCCCGGCAAGCCATCTTTTTTATAAAAATAAAATAGACATAATTCCTTAACTTTAGTCACTTTAGCTCACTTTAGACACTTTAGTCACT
>JAUWMJ010000076.1 GCA_030613225.1 Desulfobacterales bacterium | reverse complement strand
TTCAGGGCTGGCCACCGATTCTTTTATTTTCATAGGCTTTACCGCCAAAAAAAAAGAAAAACGGAAAAAACAGTTAAAGAAACTTGCCGATGAAAATAAAACAATCATATTTTATGAATCACCCCGGAGGATTCTGACTTTCCTGGATGAAATTATTGAAACAATGGGTGATCGATATGCTGTTTTGGCACGTGAAATGACCAAGCGCTACGAAGAGCTTATCCGGGGCCTTTTATCTGATATCAAAAACAATTTGAAAAAACGCTCTTCTATAAAAGGAGAGATTACACTGCTGGTATCCGGAAACGATTCAAGTGCATGGGTATCCATGGAAGCAGTCAGAGCTGATATTGTTAAATGTCTGAAGGGTGAAGAAACACGACTTTCCGAACTTGCAAGAATATTATCAAAAAAGTATGATCTGCCTAAAAACATCATTTACGACGAGGCATTGAAGATAAAAGGCGGATGACTAATTTCAAAATAAGGTACAATGTTCCCTTCCATATTTAAAACTCCTTGACTTTTTATAAATATAATTTTTAAATCACCATATGCTTACAGAACTTGAAAAAAAGATCATCGCGTCCATCCAGGGAGATATTCCTGTTATTAGCCGTCCGTATCTTGAAATATCAAAGAAGCTGAAAATATCGGAAGAAACACTTCTTAAAACATTAAAAGATCTTTGTGACAGAGGCGTAATCAGGCGTTTTGGTGCAACTCTCAGGCATCAGAAATCAGGATTTGCAGCAAATGCCATGGTCGCATGGATAGTTGATGAAAAACGGGTAGAAAAAGTTGGAGAGAAGATGGCATCCTTTAAAGAAGTATCCCACTGCTACAGACGCAATCCTACTGCCCAATGGCCCTACAACCTTTATACAATGATCCATGCAAAGGATGAAGATACATGCATAAAAACAGCCGGAAAAATGTCAAGTGAAACCTGTGTTGAAAACTATAAACTTCTTTTTAGTCGCAGGGAACTTAAGAAAACTTCAATGAAATATTTTTCATCCGACGTAAAGAATTGATACTACCCTCACTAAAGTGAAACCTACCACACCTACCATTCTCCTTGTAAATCCCTGGATACATGACTTTGCAGCTTACGATTTCTGGGCGAAACCGTTAGGGCTTTTATCTATTGCTTCAATACTAAGGAAACACGGATTTAATGTTTCCTATATCGACTGCCTTGACAGGTTCCATCCTAACGCACCAGCAACCAATCCCCAAGCCAGAAATGGTCGTGGCCCTTTTTTTAAAGTACGGATTCCAAAACCAAAAGGACTCGAAGATGTTTCACGCAACTATTGCCGGTATGGAATTAAGATTAAATGGTTCAGAGAAGATCTACTTTCAATCCAAAAGCCCGATCTTATTTTTATTACTTCACTGATGACCTATTGGTATCCCGGTCTGCAAGAAACAATAAAAATAATAAAAGATATTTTCCCCGATGTGCCCGTTGTCCTTGGCGGTATCTATGCAAGCCTCTGCACGGATCATGCTAATGCACACTCAGGTGCAGACACGGTGGTTGCAGAACGCGGGGAAGAATACATTCTCAAACTCGCCGGGGAGTATACCGGATATTTTTCCACTCAAAAATTTGATCCACATGATCTTAACACCTACCCCTACCCTGCTTTTGACCTCCAGAATAAAATCACATACATTCCGCTTCTGACTTCCAGAGGTTGTCCCTTTTCCTGCGCATACTGCGCATCTCACTTTTTAGATCCAAAAAGAATGCTTCGGAATCCGGAATCTGTTGTTAAAGAGATAAAATTCTGGCATGAAAAATATGATGTAATAGATTTTGTATTTTACGATGATGCGCTCCTTGTGGATACCCAAAAGCATGCCCTTCCCATGCTTGAAGAGATAATTCGTGAAGGCTTGAAGGTCCGCTTTCACACACCTAATGCGGTTCATATACGGGGAATTTCAGAAAAGACAGCTTCCCTGATGTTTCAGGCAGGTTTTAAAACATTGCGTCTTGGGCTTGAAACCGCTATGTTTGACCTTAGAAGTGAAATGGACAGAAAGGTAACGGTCGAAGAATTCAAAGAGGCCGTTATCCGCTTAAAGGAAGCTGGATTCAGGAAAGAACAGATCGGGGCATATCTCCTTGTGGGGCTTCCCGGCCAGGCCATAAGTTCCATAGAGTATTCTATTAAAGAGGTAATACAACAAAAGATAACTCCTGTTCTTGCATATTATTCCCCGATCCCACACACAGAGCTGTGGAGCAAGGCTGTTGCCTCGTCCCGTTATGACCTGGAATCAGACCCTGTATTTACAAATAATGCAATATTTCCCTGCCGGAAGGAAAGCTTTTCATGGGAAAAAATATCATACCTGAAAGACCTAACCCGGCTAAACCGGAACCTGAGTGACAATTGAAGATTGACTATTTGTGGAATCGTTGCGCTTATCCATTGAATATTGACGATTGAATATTGACTATTTGTTGAATCACTGCGTTCTGTCTATTAATATAATCGATAGAATTCCTTAAATATTCAATCTTCAATCGTCAATATTCAATTGTTCAATTGTTCAAGTTAGAGAAAGTATACCAATTATTTTTTGCCACAAAATGCAAAGATTTTACAATTAAGGACCTAATAAGGAGACACCAATTATGCTACAACTAAAAACCATTGATTTAAAAAAAACAAAGACAGAAACCCTGGTTATCCCGGTTTGTGAAGACACTCAGATACATGATAACAAAGCAATAGTTTCTGTTATCAACAAAGCAAAGAAGCTAAAAGAGTTCAAAGGGGAGAAAGATGACGAAGTAATTCTCTATAACCCGCCTGGAGTTAATGCGGAAAGGGTAATTCTTCTCGGCCTTGGAAAAGCAAAGGAAATCGATTTTGAAAAACTTCGCAAAATGTCAGGCAGAGCGGTAAAAAAATGTATCAGGAAAAATCTTTCGCAAGTTTTAATTGCCGTCCCTTCTTTTAAAAAAATCAAGATGGAAATGTCTCAGGTTTTAGAACCCCTTTTAGAAGGCGCCTTTCTTGGAAACCATATTTTTGATAAATACAAAAAGGAAAAGAAACTTAAAGCACTAAAGACCATCACTTTCCTCGTTGAGCCTGATGAAGCTAAAGCTTTCAACAAACTGCTCCCTCAAGTTGAAGCTGTCTGCAAGGGAACCGTTCTTGCAAGAGAGTGGGTGAATACACCTTCCAATGACAAAAGACCGGAACAATTCGCCAGGTCAATTACAACGCCTGCAAGAAAAGCGAATCTTAAAGTTAATGTATTAAGCGAAAAGGAACTAAATCAAAAGAAGTTCGGGGCGCTCCTGGCTGTGGCAAAAGGAAGCCGGAGCAAGCCCTGCATGGTTACCCTGGAATATAAGCCGAAAATTTTCAAAACAACCGTCGTCTTTGTCGGTAAAGGCGTAACATTCGATTCAGGAGGCATCAACCTTAAACCAGCCGGATCTCTTGACACCATGAAAATGGATATGGCCGGTGCAGCAACAGTTGCGGCAGCGCTTATCGCAACCGCCGTGCTCAAACCCAAAATTCATGTTATCGGAGTTATTCCTATCGTTGAAAACATGCCTTCCGGGGACGCTTCACGTCCTGGAGATATCATAAAAAGCTTTAGCGGAAAAACGGTTGAAATCGGTAATACAGATGCTGAAGGCAGGCTGATACTGGCTGATGCCATGTCATATGCACTTAAGAAATACAAACCCCAGGCGCTTATTGATATCGCTACACTAACCGGGGCTTGCGTTGTAGCCCTGGGAGAGAAGAGTGCAGGTTTGTTTTCCTTTGACAATGATTTGGCCGAAACGATTATCAAATCCGGCGAAAAATTGCATGAACGCTGCTGGCAGCTTCCCATGCCCGAAGATTACAAAGAGCTGCTGAAAAGCGATTTTGCGGATATTAATAACATAGGTAAAACCCGCTGGGGAGGGGCGATTACTGCCGCACTCTTTTTGTCGGAATTTGTTTCAGACACCAGGTGGGCTCATATCGACATTGCAGGACCGGCATATCTCAAAAAAGGGAATGCATACTGCCCGGCAGGGGGAACAGGCTTTGGGGTAAGGCTGCTCTGTGATGTTATAGAAAAGCTGGAAAGATAGGAGGCAAAAAGGCAGAAAGGCTGGGAGGTTGGGAAGCCTGGAAGCTGGTCTTTGTATACACTTGACTCCGGGGGTATTTCCCCATAAGCGCTAAGTTGTTTTGAAAAATGAACATCCAACATTGTAATTGAGCGCTACGCTTAAAGAGCACTATGTTCGAGGAGCGCTCCCTGCCGCGGCGTAGCCGCAGGCGAAGACGGGTCGCTTGAAAAAAAACTCAAGGCCGCTTGCCACGGCGTAGCCAGAGGCGAAGCCTGGAAGGCCGCTCATCAAGTCCCGAAGGGACGCTCCTCAAAGCCCTAAGCCCCTATGGCGTTTTCAAGCTCCTCCATTTTGCTTTTGCAGGCAATACAGCAATTCGTAACAGGTCTGGCTTTTAATCGTTCTATATAGATTTCCCTGCCGCATACTTCGCAGACACCGAATGTGCCATCTTCGATTCTGTTAAGGGATTGCCTTATTTTACTTATAAGCTTGCTCTCCCTGGTTCTGATCCTGAGCTTGTAGTTCCGGTCTATTTCAAGAGATGCTTGATCCACAGGGTCAGCTGAATTGACTGTAAATTCCAAAAGATGTGTGACCGTGTTATTTCCCTGTACTAAAAGATCTTCCAACCTGCAGCTCAGCACATCACGAAAATAATTTATATCTTCTCTTTTCATGATCGAATATCCCTCCTTTTTTTAAGGGCATAGCCGCCAGGCTAAGCATTTTTGGTTTTCCATTGACAATTGGCAATTAGCAATTCACAATTCACAATTCACAATTATTTTTTCCGCTTTCCAATAGTATAAATGATATTACTATCAGTAAGCTGCTTTTGAATATCATCACCTTTTGCCATTTGCTGTTCCCTTAGATAGAATTGTCAATTGTGAATGGTCAATTGTGAATTGTTAACCGATACCTTCTCAATAACCTTCGCCTGGCTGCTATCCTGCTTAAGGTTCGCTTAAAAATAACTTCACATTTTGATCCGTTTCATTCCTATTACATAACAGATCCTAACTTAGTGTTTTATCTCTGATTATGTTTACTTTGTCCATAGGGGGAAGGCTTCATTTTGCTGATGGAAATCCGCAGGGTTAGGGAATTATCCTGCACCAAGGGAAATAACTGGTAAGAAAGGAAATTAAAGGGGAGTTGATCTTCATTCTTTCCATAGATCTATGTCGATGAGGCCTATTTTGGCGGCATAGCGTACAATTTCAATAATGCTGTGAAGGTCAAGCTTACGCATAATGCTGGAGCGGTGGTTTTCAACTGTTTTGGAACTGATGAAAAGTTTTTTGCTGATTTCATTGGTGGAAAAACCTTCGGCCACCATGGCCATGACTTCTTGCTCCCTGGGCGTCAGGGTATCGTAAGCTGCGTCCGTGATTTTCATCTCTTTTTCCTGTAATCCCATAAGTTTTTTAACCACCTTATGGGAGACGGAAGTGTCCATGAAATAGTCGCCTTTTAAGACAGAACCGATTCCCTGCTGGAGCTTGTCAGAGGCGGATTCTTTAACCAAATATCCTGCTGCTCCGGCTTGAAAAGCCTTAACGATATAGTCTATTTTGGAATGCATACTGACAACCATGACACGCGTCTTTGACGATATTTTTTGTATTTCACGAATCAGTTCCAGGCCGCTTCGATCCGGGAGGGATATATCCATCAGGGCCAGGTCAGGCTTGAGTTTTCCGGCCATTCTGATGGCTTCACGACCATTGCCGGCCTCACCAACCACTTCATACCTGGGGTTACGTTCGATAATTGCCCTGAGGCCTTCCCTGAAAAGCGCATGGTCATCAACAATTAATATGGTGTTTTTTTGTGCCACTTTTTTTCTCCTGATTATGAACGAAATTTCAAAATGCCCCCTGTTGCGTGCTGTAAGGAACCTTTATTGAGATTTTTGTGCCCTGCATCGGCTGTGACTGAATTTCAATATCGCCCTGAAGCAGGTTGACCCTTTCCTCCATACTGCGAAGCCCCATCCGTTTCTCATTCAAGGCATTGGCAAGCCGCTCCTTTACATCAAACCCCTTGCCGTCATCCTTTATACGGAGAATAATGTTAGGGTGAGCTGCTGCCAGCCTGATGGTCACATGCCTTGCGTCGGCATGCTTCCAGGTGTTATTGAGACCTTCCTGAACCAGGCGGTACAAGTTGATCTCGGTATTAAAATCGAGATTTAAGCCCTCCATACCGGCAAAAGTAAAGTCCACGTTCAGCCCGGTTTTCTCGGAAAATTCCTCACAATACTGGAAAATGGTCTCAGCCAGGCCCATTTGATCCAGACCGGGAGGACGCAACTCATATGATAGATCCCGAATGGCGTTGATGGCCCCCTGAAGGCCGTTTGATATCCCTATGATTTTTTGCTTTACTTCAGGGGGCAATGCAGGCTGATTTTTTAAAACCATATCGCATCCAATTTTTGACACGGAAAGGTCTTGCGCCACGCGGTCATGCAGTTCACGGGAAATCATTGTGCGCTCGTCTTCCTGGGCCTTCATCAGCTCATGGGTGAGAGTATGAATATATTCTTCAGACTTCTTTTGGTCTGTGATATCCATGGAAGCCAGGATAATCACTTTTTCAGGATCAGATGGATCGAGTGTTCTTGCCTGAAGGAAACAGTGGATAACACTGCCATCTTTTTTAATCCACCGGGTTTCCACATGTCCGGTCCCTGTTGCATTAATTCCGGTATACAGCTCGCGACCAATACGGTCGTATTCTTCATCATCCGGGTAAAGTATCCTGGTGCTTTCCCCTATCAAGGAATCCTCTTCGTATCCCAGCATTCGGTACATGGCTTTGTTAGCCCAACCCAGGATCCGGTTGCGGACCAAACCGATACCCACCGGAGACGCCTCAAGAATGGCCTTCAGGGTCTTCTCACTTTCACGGAGTGAGTCCTCTACCTGTTTGCGTTTGGTGATATTGTGAAAAGAGCCTATAATTTTTTCAGGATTACCCTGTTTATCGCATGCCAGCTTTGCAGATACCGAACAATAGGCTTTTGAGCCGTTTTTACCCTTTAGAAGGAATTCATAGCCGGTAACCCTTCCATTTTTTAAAAGCTTTTTTACAAGCTCATCTCTTTTTTTCGGGTTAAAATATATGTCATACGCTGATTTCCCTATGAGCTCTTCTCTTTTATAGCGGGAAATTCTCTCAATCGAGGGACTGATTTCCAATATTTTTCCATCCAGGGTTACTTCGTAATGAACATCCTGGATATTTTCAAAAATGCTGTGATACTTTTCTTCGCTCTTTCTTAGCTCCTTTTCCGCCCTAACTCGCTCGGAGACGTCAATGGCAACACCTAAGGTCGCAGTCATGTGGCCTTTACCATCAAAGATAGGGTAAGAGGTGAAAAGGGCCGGGAATCGCTCCCCGGATTTTCTGATCAGGGTCGACTCCCCGGTAAATCCGGCTTTTTCCTGGCCCATAGCCTCAATTATCTTGGGAAAACTGGCCACATCTTCCGGCAGGTGTAGCATGGCGACGGGTTTGCCGATGATCTCGTCACACCTATACCCGAACATACGCTCAGCACCCGGGCTGAATTCCAGGACACGGGCATCTGTGCCTGCAAGGTCCGTCATGACAAGAGAGACGTTTGCCGCTGCTTCAAAGATGGCCCGCATACGCTCTTCGCTCTCCCGCAGAGCATCTTCCGCGTGCTTGCGTTTGGTGATGTCCGCCATGAAATTCAGGGTGGCCGGTCTGCCTTCCCATTCGATCAGGATTGCGTTGATCTCTATCCATTTTTCTTTGCCGCTCTTATCAATAATTCTGAATGGATAAATATGGGGACTATCTTCGCCTTTCAATCTTTTTCGGTGGTATTCGAGGACCATATGCCGGTCATCCCGATGGATCATCTTCACAAAAGGCCTGGCGCTGAACTCTTTTTCCGTGTAGCCCGTGATTTCCAGTGCTTTTCGATTGAAGAACTTGTGCATCCCGTCCTGGGCCACCATAATGGCCTCGTTGGCGTTTTCCACCACTAACCGGTATTTTTCTTCCGATTCCCGCAGTGCCTTTTCGGCCAGCTTGCGTGCGTTAATGTCTCTGGCTATATGAAGAGAGCCTGTCAGGCGGCCCCTGGTGTCATGAAGGGGTGAGACGGAGACAATGTAAAAACCACCTATGTTTTTCTCGTAAATCTCTTCCCGGTGCTCCCGGCCGTCTTCCAATAGTTTCAAGTGGGGACAAAACTCAGGTGGTTTATCTTCTCCATGGACAAGTTCGTAGCATCTTTTCCCTATCGCATCCTTCGGGGTGACCCCCAACCCATGGGCCATGGCCTTGTTAATCACCACAATCCTGTACTGATCGTCCACTGTCATTATTAAATCAGGAAAATGATTGAGCAACCATTCCCATTCGTTTCTTTCGATATCACTGGATGCACACCTCGTCCCTCTATCACTTGAGGTTTCCCCGGCCTGCCTGAGCACGGTTTTTGATCCTTCCAACTCAACAACCCTCCTGCGCAATTCCTCCAACTCCTTTATGAGTCGGTCTCTACTTTTATCTTCATCTTTCATCTCGCCCATCCAAATTTAGGCTGTAACTTCAACAAGTTCGCTATAAAAAGAAACAAACTACTTTTTTTCGCCGCCTCTTTAATGCATGCAAAAACCGTAGGCGTTCACGGGTTCAAAGGTTCAGAGGTTCAGAGGTTCAGAGGTTAGAGCGCAACCCGCCCGCCTCGCAAGCGAGAGCGTTCCGGGCATGTGATAATTTAACATTTTGAAGATATGAGGTGTGGTAACCGGCACCTGTCTGCCGTCGCACAGGCAGGCGTGAATTGGCTCGAAAAGTTTACCGTAAACATGAGGAGCGCAAGGCGACCAACCGTGAACCGTGAACTATGAACCTGACAACCTGAATAGTTACGTAATCTCTATTCTTATGTCAAGGATATTGGTGATAACATATATAATAACCGTTCACGGGTTCAGAGGTTGCCCTCGTTCCCATGCTTCGCTGTGGGACGTACATCCGGCGCTTAAGCGTTGGCATATAAGTAACTGAGGATTTCGGTCAGCTATTAATATGTTGTATCCTTCTCTCAAGGGTTTCTCATCGATATATTATAACTTATGAATTCGTAAAATATTCTAAATTTTTTGTTAGAACACTATATGCTGTACAATACATTATTGGCAACTACAACATACGGTAGTCGCATTTCGGATTTTAACTTTTGCGAACAATCATTACACTGCAGGGAGCCTTATGTGTTATTCTTTTGGCCACACTGCCGAAAACCACCAGACCCATGCCCGAAAGCCCGTAAGATCCCATTACCACAACATCCGTTTGATTCTCTTCCAGATAACTCAAAATTTCAGTGGAAACATGTCCATCGAGAACAACAAGGTCATACTTTATATG
>JAUWMJ010000233.1 GCA_030613225.1 Desulfobacterales bacterium | reverse complement strand
CTTTTCTGCGCTTTGCTTTTTCTTTATTGCGCGTCCAGTCAGGATGGTTGGTAAAATGATTGTAGGCTTCAGGGTGGGGCATAAGACCGAAAATCCGGCCTGAAGGATCGCATATTCCTGCGATATCGTTTAAAGATCCATTGGGGTTAAAAGGGAATTTACCTTCTGCCGGTCTGCCGTCGGGCATGGCATACTGGACAGCGACCTGGTTGCTGTTTATAAGGCGTTTAATAGTCGAGTCATCTGAATAAAATTTTCCTTCACCATGTCGTACAGGAAATTCCAACTTATCCAGTCCTGATGTAAAAATGCAGGCAGAGTCAGGATTGACCTTTAAATATACCCAGTCATTTCTGAAATTACCGCAGTCGTTAAAGGTGACCGCCACGGTTCTCTTTTTGTAGTCGTTATCTAATCCAGGCAAAAGCCCAAGGTTTACAAGGGTCTGAAATCCATTGCAAATTCCCAGTACAAGGTTTCCTTTTTCTATAAATTCAAGGATGCTTTCTCCTATATTTGTTTTCATGCGAACAGCCTGGATAACACCTGCGCCGTGATCGTCCCCCCAGGAAAATCCGCCCCCGAATACCATGATTTTAAAATCATCAAGAACCACGGATCCGTCAATAAGAGAATTGATATGGACTCTTGTCACCTGTGCACCGGCAAGCTCAAACGCATAGGCAGTCTCATTGTCGCAGTTAAGACCGTAGCCGGTGAGAACGAGGACGTTTACAGTATTATAATGTTTCATAATAATCTTTATTTAAGCATGTTCAGCATGATTGAATATCTAATTATGTGTACTCCGCGCCGCAGGTTTATCCGCCTCTGGAGGGCCTGCACCATTTTGTCTGCCGAGTCGGCAGGCAAAATAGTCTGTGTCCGTCTGTGTGTGTCTGTGGCTACTAAAGCAAATCCCCAAACGGCTTCTTCCAGGCAGCTTTAAGATCTTTAACCGGAATATTAATAAGGGCTTTACCATCAAGCCCGTTAAGAATAATATCCTGTTTTTCGGTTACGGTACCTATACAGGCGCATATATGCCCTTTTAAAATATTTTCAAAGGACTCACGGTTTTCAGGATCGATGGTAACGATAAATCTCCCGGCTGACTCTGAAAACAAAATCGTGTCATTTCGATCAACATTTTCTACAGGCACACCGGCAAGGTCTATGTGCATTCCAAGATTACCTCCCATGGCAACCATTGCAAGATGAACACATAACCCCCCGCGATATATACCGTGGGCAGATGCAACAAGTTCTTCGTTTATTGCCTGGGCGAGCGCTTTGTATAATTTTTTAAATTGTTCTGGCTTTACCTTTGGAACATTAAGACCGGTATATCCCAGGTGCTCGTAATATTCGGATCCGCCAAGCTCATTGCCTGTTATTCCCAGGATATAGACAAGATCCCCCGGCACCTTACTGTCCATGGTAACGCATTTTTTTATGTCCTTGATTACTGATATTGACGAAAACTGTAGTGTCTCAAGGGCGGAAACTTTATGGGTTTGTCCGTATCGGCCTGGAAGGTGGCCATCAACGTACATGCTGTCCTTTCCTGAAAGAAGTGGTATTTCATATGCAAGGCATGTATCCCGCAGTGCCATGCATGACCTTACAAGCTGGGCTGCCTTGAATTTCCCGTCCGGATTATCTTTATGATTATATTTTATATTCGGCCAGCAGAAATTATCCACACCGCCTATATGTTCTAAATCCCCTCCCACGGCAATAATCCTGCGCACAGCCTCATCAATAGTGCAACCTGTCATATGACCTGCGTCTATTGCTGAAAAGCTTGGCAAAAGTGCCTGAGCAAGTGCAAGGCCTTTTTTAGAATCGAGAATGGGGCGAATAACCGCTGCATCAGTGTTTACATCACGTCCTTCTCCCACAAGAGGTTTAATCACGCTTGACCCCTGAACTTCATGGTCATACTGCCGGTAAATCCACTCCTTTGAAGATATATTTGCACGTGAAAGAAGATCTTTCAGCAGACTCTCATAGTCGGCAGGTTCTCCCAGCACCGGTTCAAACAAACCTCGTTTTTCAGGAGGCTGCCACTTGGCATCAAACTTCCACTGGGGAAAACCTGATTCGAGCAGATCTATATCTACATAAGCGCATGTTTTGCCACAGTATTTAATATGAAGTTTTCCCGAATCCGTATATTTGCCTATAACCGTGCTTTCAACCGCATGCTTTTTCGAAAGTTCAAGGAATCGATCTATATCCTGTGGCTTTACTGCTACAGTCATACGTTCCTGGGATTCGGAAATCCAGATCTCCCACTGATCAAGTCCTTCATATTTTAATGGAACCTTTTCAAGCTCAACCTCGCATCCGCCTGAAAATATTGCCGATTCACCTATGGATGACGATAGCCCTCCGCCACCATTATCGGTAATAAAGCTTATTAAGCCCTCATCCCGTACTTCCAGTAGAAAATCGTGCATTTTTTTCTGGGTGTACGGATCACCGATCTGAACATGACCTGCCGGTGTATTCTCTGAAAAGGTTTCTGATGAGGCTGTTACTCCGTGGATTCCGTCCTTGCCTACCCTGCCCCCGCACATAATAATCAGCTCACCTGGCGATGTTTTCTTCTTTTCAGCAGGTTCTCCTTTGACCTGTGACGGCATTATTCCAACAGCGGTAACAAAGACCAGACATTTTCCCAGGTAACCCGAATGAAAAAGAACCTGCCCGAAGGTTGTTGGTATGCCGCTTTTATTACCGCCGTCACGCACCCCTTCTATAACCCCGTCAAGCAGGCGTCTTGGATGAAGACGCGGTTTAAGACCGCCGCTATAATCTCTTGGGCCGACACAATAACCAAAACTGCCCATTACAAGTTTCGAGCCCTTTCCAGTACCCAGAGGATCACGATAAACTCCTACAATACCTGTGATAGCTCCGCCATAAGCTTCCATGTTGGACGGAGAATTATGGGTCTCTCCTGTAATGACGTAATAATTTTCCCTGTCAAATCTCCCGACACCTGCGTTATCCCATAATACCGAGACTACCCAGTCTTTTTTCTCTTTTAATTTAAGTGTTGGAGACTCAATACAGGTTTTGAAAAGATTATCTATAATTTCTTTCTTTCCGGTTTCAAGGTCCAGATAGTTAAAGAATCCTCTGAATGTATTGTGGTTGCAGTGGTCGCTTCTTGCCTGGGAAATATATTCAAGTTCTATATCGCTAGGGTCTGACAGGCCTACCTTTTTCCTTGCAGCCCGGACATCTTTGTCCAGAAAATAGGCCCTTATTGTTGGAATATCATTCGGGTTTAAAGCAAGGTTCCGCTCATCACTAATCTTTTGAAGGGAGGCGTCGCTGTCAATGGGAATCGAAACAACCGTGGGCGTGTGATCGAGTTTGACTTTAGGTATTATATAACCGATACCTGCTTTAGGGTTCCATCCGTCCTTTGAAAATATTTTTGTCTGCTGGATTATGTTATTTGCTAAAAGTTCACCGGCAATTTTATCTGCGTCTTTGGCGGTGAGGCCACTTCCCTTGACACAATATCGCCTGGACGTATAGACCGCTTCTTCTTTATCAAGCTTTATTCCCAGAATATCCTCAATTGCCTCCACAGCCGTACTCCCTGGATTATCCCTTACTCCGGGTCTGTACCCGACCCATATGGTCCAGTCAAAATCAATATCAAGGGGCTCAAAAGATGAAACTTCGGTTACCGGATTTGTAAAAATTTCATGCTGTATGGCTTTGAGCTGATCAGCGGAAAGATTTATATCAATGGTGACAACACTGATAGTACGAACCGCATCAAACTCAAGTCCAAAATAGTCTTTGGCTTTCCGGCGAATCGATTCACCTTCTGCATCAAAAAGTCCGGGTTTAAGTGCTATTTCAAGTCTGTGGGGCATAATCTTCACTTAATAAGTGAGCTAAAATGCCTAAAGTGACTAAAGTTCAGGTGCGCTTCGCGCGACCATATTAAAAATAGATAGAATACCTTAACTTTAGTTCACTTTAGTCACTTTAGCTCACTTTAGTCACTTCTTTTTTATCAGTTAAAAAATATACGAGCGATATCATTATAAAAAACAAATATCATAAGCATGATAAGGATGAACATTCCAGCCTGCTGTGCCATTTCACGCACCTTTACACCTACAGGACGCCCTATTGCCGCTTCTATAAAGAAGAAAAGCAAATGCCCCCCGTCCAGAACAGGTATCGGGATAAAATTGATTATAGCAAGGGTTATGCTTATAATCGCAATAAAAAATGATAAGCTGGCTACCCCTTGCTTTGCATAATGACCTGCCATCTGTGCAATCAGAATCGGACCGCCTATGGTTTTTACAGACTCTGTACCTTTAATCAACCTGGCAACACCTGTTACAGTTCTTTTTGTCCACTTCCATGTCTCGCTTATGCTCTCTGAAAAGGCTTGAAAAAGATTCAGTTTTTTTACAAAGCCATCGCTTCCGCTTCCTATCCCAATGATATAGCTTTTTATCTCTGCGCCAAATATCTTGTCGATTTTAAGTTCAGGTACAATAGATACATCAAACTCAGATTCTTCGCGACGCACAGTCAATTTAATTGGCCTGCCATCACTTAACGCAATTAGATGAGCCATCTCTTCCCACTGTTCAACGCGAGCACCATCAATAGCAACAATCATATCTCCTTTCATAAGCCCGGCTTTTTGTGCGGGTTTTCCGTCCAGAACAGAACCGACAGAGGGCTTTAATACAAAGATGCCGTATATTTGAAACATTACAAAAAATATTACAGCTGCAAGAAGAAAGTTAAAAAATGGTCCTGCTGCAACAATTAAGATACGTTTAAAGACATGCTTGTGAGTAAAAGAGATTGGTATATCCTTGGGATCAATTTTGGCATCAGGCTCTTCCCCCACCATCTTGACATATCCCCCAAGGGGAATGGCTGATACGCGGTAATCCGTAATGCCGATTTTTTTTCCAAAAACTCTGGGCCCGAATCCCAATGAAAATTTCTCAACACCAACACCAAATAACCTGGCGACAAGAAAATGACCCAGTTCGTGGAAAAAAATACGGATGCCCAGAACAATTATAAAGGCAAATAAGTTTGTAGTCATGATTAATCCTGCAACAACGTTCAGTGCTGCACGCAATGCGGTTTTTTAAAAGTTATATTTTGGGTGATTACAGCATGTTTACGGATTGCGAGTTTTAATCGGAAAAAATCTATACCTCGTAACCCGAAACAAGTGCTAATATTTCTATTGTCACCTAAATAATGTCGTAAAGATGGCCATCATTCCCGCTTCCGCCGGAATGACATAAAATCCTTTTCCCCTGTGAGCTTTGAGCTATAAGCTATGAGCTGGTTATCATCTCACCAGCTATCTTTCTCGCCCACTGATCTGCTTCAATAATATCCGAAAGGGTCGGATTTGTGACAACCCTGTGGCGGTTCATTGTTTCACTTATTATTTCATAAATTTTTGCAAATGATACACGTCGGTTTAAAAAAGCATTTACAGCCGCTTCATTGGCGGCATTTAGTACAGCAGGCAAGGTCTTTCCTGTTTCACATGCTTCATAGGCCAGAGCAAGACACGGAAACTTCTCAAGATCCGGCTTTTGAAAAGTTAAGGCCCCGATTCCTGCAAAATCAGGTAGCCCCTGGTATAAAGGA
>JAUWMJ010000141.1 GCA_030613225.1 Desulfobacterales bacterium | reverse complement strand
GGAAATTACGAAAACAGACAACAGCAGGCTTTTAACGAGTTCATCATTCCTGATGGTTGAAAAATTTATTTGCAGGTAAAGCGCCATTTGCAAAACATATCGTCAGGATGTGGATCAGGGGGTGCAAACAGACATTCAACCTGTATCCTGTGGTCGATGGCTTTGGCAAAACTTTCGAACTCACCTTTATGCATGTCCTTACAGACAAACTCATCCATTCCCCGTCGCAGGCGCGCTTCCTGGGTCGGGCAGGAAGGCACGTTAATGATGACCTCGTTTTCTTTTTCGTCAATATCGTACCCCACCAAGATACACCATGGAAAATACCGGAGTGCCTGGACAAATCCCTTTAAGCCCTTTTCATCAATGTTAAATCTTTTTAAAAGATCTTCGGCCGCCATGGCGGGAATACGCTTCCAGACCTGTTCATTAATGCGTTCCGCGGTCGGCTGATCAAATCGTTCCGCCACATAGATAAACCAGAAGGCATCCATTACCCTGTAATGCCGGAGAAGAAACTCGATATAAGAGCGCAGCCGTGGTAAATCCATTTTTTCAAATATTTCAAGATTCACGATATTTCCTCCTCTTGGTGAATTCAAATTGTAAGTGCACCATTTATTAGCACTGTAAATGATTTCATGTGGGGTCTGATAATTGAGGCATTTTCTTGGTCTATGATTTAACTTTTTCACTACAAATGCAATATCTTTGTTGGCTATATCTCTAAAGTTTGTTCCTTTTGGGAAACATTGTCTTATTGAACCGTTGGTGTTTTGTTGGAACCACACTGCCAAGCCGAATAAGGGTCTGCATGAATAATGGGGTCATTATGTTGAATAGTGAATTACCGCTAACTATTTAGAGGGAAATATATTTCTCCGAAAGCCTTCTCGTGGGGATTGGTACGGTCATGAAAACATAGGGATCAACACATTGGATAAAACCGCCAAAGGCAGGGTCAAACATCCTCTATCATTCTTTCAAACGTTATTTATCTGTGATACTTCAAGTGCTGATCTACTTGGCTGGGAATCGTCGGCTGATTCAAAATTTCCCGGCGATGGGTTTGAGGTATCGGTTGAAAGATTTTTTTCTTGATCCCGCACCGGTGAGCATGTCATATAATATCGTGAATCTGTAAAAACTAACTAATTTTGTTCACTTTCAATAACAGCGTTTATTAAAAATGCATCATGGAGTTACCAATGCTAATCGATAACTTTTTTAAACGAGGACAGAAATTTTTAAGCTGTCGCTATCCGATCATGTGCGGTGCCATGACATGGGTCAGCGATCCCAGCCTGGTCGCCGCCGTCGGCAACGTCGGCGCTTTCGGCCTGCTGGCCGGCGGAAATGCGCCTGTAGAGATTTTAAAAGATCAAATTAATAAGACCCTCAAGATGACCGATGCCCCCTTCGGGGTGAATATCATTACCCTGGCGCCGGCCTACAAAGATCACTTAGACATTATCTGCGACATGGGATGTAAAATCGTTACCTTTGCAGGCGGAATCCCAAAGAGAAAAGAAATTTTGCAGGTCAAAAGCTGTGGCGCTAAGGTGATCTGTTTTGCGTCCACAGCGCCGCTGGCGCTGACCTTGATCGACCGGGGCGCGGATGCCCTCATGCTGGAAGGCTCTGAGGCCGGTGGCCATATCGGTCCGGTGGCCCTTTCGGTGCTGATTCAGCAGATTTTATTCAAGGTGGACAGCGTCCCGATTTTCATCGCCGGCGGGATCGCCACCGGCCGCATGATGGCCCATTTGCTGATGATGGGGGCCGCCGGCATCCAGATGGGCACACGGTTTGTGATGTCTGAAGAATGCCGGGTACATCCCAAATTCAAAGAATCATTTAAACTGGCCAAAGCAAGGGATGCCATCGCCACCCCCCAGTTTGACAGCCGCCTGCCGGTAATTCCGGTCCGCGCTCTTAAAAATGAGGGCGTCATTGAATTTGGCAAGCTGCAACTCGAATTGCTGCACAAGCTCGATCACGATCTGATCGACCGTAAAGAGGCCCAATATGCGGTGGAACGTTTCTGGATGGGCGCTCTGCGTGATGCCGTCGTTGACGGAGATGTAACCAAGGGGAGCCTTATGGCCGGCCAATCGGTGGGACTGGTCGACAAGGTCCTGCCCTTAAAAGGGATTGTTGACGAAATGATCGAAGATGCCGAAGCCGAGCTTCAACGGCTAAAATCTATTTTTAAAGATGGGGAGGGATAATAGAAATAAAGGGTTACCCATTGAAATGATCAAAATTAATATTTTTTTCATCAATCTAAAACTTTCTCGTCGTCTTACGAACATGGTCTCCGATTCGCTTCATACGTTCCATGTCATCTTCGCCCAAAGGCCCAAGTTCAAGAGCCGGCAGGGCCTCGCGTAATTGATCAGCATCTTTGGGTCCACAAAGACAAACATCTACCGCCGGATTGGACAGCACAAAGCGATAACAATCACTCGGCACCGGCACGGATTCGTCAGGCGGCATCTTTTTGGGATTTAGCATCTGACCCCAGCGGGTGGCAGTATAGGTGACGATGCCCGGTCGGCCGTCGCCCATCAGTGGAGGAAAAGAATCTTTTTCCGCTCCGCGATGGGCCGCATTGTACCTGATGTGAAACAGATCGAACTGGCTGGTTGCTGCCATTTGCGGGAAAAGATTGCGATTGTGTCCCGACATACCCAAAAATCGGAATAATCCATTTTCCTTCAGTGCCAGAATCCGGTCCAGGAGCTTTGGCGAAGGCCGGCGATTGTGCCAGCCTAAAATCAGGATGTCGGCCTGATCCAGACCCAGTGACCTCAGATTTTTCCTGAAAAGGAATTCCGTCAGCAGGCCGGACCTGGCATAGGTTTGGATGGCAACCACCAATTGGTCTCGCCGACCTTTTCGGCAGAGATTCCGGATGGCCTGTTTCATGCCGGCCCGGTGTCGACCGGAACCCAAATAAAAATAATTACAGCCTTTTTCAAACGCCTCCTCGAAGGCTTTCGCAGGCGCGCCATAACTGGCTGCCAATCCTAAGCGCCCAACGCGCAGACCGGTGCTGCCCAATACACTCTCTCTGAAATTTTCCATTTCAATATTTCCTTTCCGGACCAACATTGATGAACTCGTAAAAAGTCGGTAAACACTCTTTACGTCATTCCGGCGAAAGCCGGAATCCAGTCATTTCAATAGCTTCTGGACTCCGGCTTTCGCCGGAGTGACGGAATTGGGACTTTTTACGACGCCATCAACATTAGACCGCCACGTTTTCAGAGGGAAGTTCACGTACATTAGTTTATAAGTTGATATGATGGGGTCCGGGTCCTTTCGTTCCACTATGTCCAATAATTTTTTTGATGCACCAGTTGGCCGCTTATGGCCTTGCTCCCTTTTTTTATTTTAGCATAGAAAACCTTGCCCTCAGGGCAAGGTTGGTAGAATACCTGCCCGCTCGTGCCTCGCAGTGGCAGGCGGGCCTTATTTTAACCAGTAACCAGTAACAAGCAACTTGGTGTATTATTAACGCATTGCTTTTGGCCAAAAAAATAGCGTACTTCTTAACAAAATGTCGAGGTCTGTATTTATGTGTTAGGAACGGTATTACCATCTATGCATTTTATAGGAACTATGAAAATAACAATAGCGATAAAGCAAAATTCTATATAGGCTGAAACAATCTAATGGGTTGAGCCCCTGATTAAATACTGTGTTATTATTTTCGATATATAATATGCGTACTGGCAAAACAATTCGAATTAACTGGAAATTATTTTAGAAAGCCGGATAGGCGGCTAATAATTTTATCCCCTTATAGGGGTTAAGGGGTCGGTTTTTACGACAGGTTTTCCTTCCAGCGCTTAAGGAGCAGATCCGTAGTCAACGGACCGAGACCGTTTATTTCGAAAAACTGAAAAATATCAAGCCGGTTACCTTGCGACCACCATTTTTTTAAAATATCGCCTGTTTCGTGTCTTAGCATCCAGCCGGTTCCCAGACTCTCGGAAAGATATCTTTCCATAATCGACTCTCCCATCCATCCGAGAAGATAATCAAGGCTGTAAAATTCAGGAACAAGGTCAAAAAGGTGGCTTTCAGGTTGATAGTAAAAGCCTGTATATCTGGCCATTAGCCTTGCATAGGATTCTCCATCTGAAAGATCTCCTTTTGAAAACATCTCGAACTCTGAAATGAATTTGGCAGCATATCGTCTGAACACTGAAAGATCCTTGAGCATCTTGTAGTAAACCAGCTCTTTTACGTCTCCAGTATCCATGCCAAGGTATTCTTTCAGAAAGGGGCGGGACAATGCCATATTCTGGAGAAGAAAAGCATAAGACTCTGACAGGCTATAGGAAGTAGCCATTTCCCTGTCAATCATGGAAAGTTCAGGTGAAGTGAAGACAGCCGACAGCCCGTGTCCCAGCTCATGTGAGAGTGTTTCCATATCGACCCAGCCCCCTTCAGGCTGCATAAGGACATAAACCTCCTCAGGTACCTGGAGAATAAAGCAAATTGCCTGTGAACTCTTTTTCTTTTCTCTTTTCAGTTCCAGGTTAAGACCCTGTGTTTTTTTAAGGTCAATACTCCATTTGTTAAAAAAGCCAATCAGTTTTTCCATGGACTTTTCCGGAAAAAAATCATCAAACTGCACCAGGCTCAAAATGTTGATGGCATCAAATCGCGTGAGTTTCTTAAGCGGCAAGCCGAACCGCTCACGGCTCCAGCATTCCATAGCTTTAAAATATAAATCGTCTGTTTTTAAAAGGAAGTTTTTAAAGTAATTATAGAAATAAAGATAGTCGATCCCTTTTTTCTTTTGGCAGTAATTATTATAGCTATTAAATCCAAATTCCTCTTCAAGGATATCGAGTAGGATGTTCCAGTAGTTAAGAGCAAAAGGCTTTAAAAATTTACAAAGAGGCCCTGTTTCTTTTTGCAAAATCTGTCTCGATTTATACGTGCTTGACTTTTGGCACCATGGGATAATGTCACGGAAGTATATCTTCTTTCCATTGACAATTGCTGCTGCACCTCGCATCCATGTCTGCATTTCAGATTCGTGGGGAAGGAGTGATCGCTGGAGGAAATGGTCAATTAGAGCATATTTGAGTCGTGCTCCGGCGGACTTATTTTTTAGTTTATCAATTCGCTCCAAAGTATCGTGGCTTATAAAATTTTCATAACCATCATAGATCTGATACGGTTTGAAAGGAACTCTTTCACCCTCCCATTGAGCAAGGACTTCTATGTTCCACCTGTAATTAAGGTGGTTAAGTATATTCTCTATTTCTATTTGAGCGCTTTCCTTTTTCATTACAGATATCTGTTTTGATGGATAAAAAAAAAGTAACACAAAATATGAGGTGCGTAGGGGTTCGCGCAGGTAAGCGTAGACTCCGAAAATAAGTTTCCATTTTACGCGAGCCCTAAGTTTGTTTACTTAAATATCAACGTTGGTACGCTTTTACAAGTTTTTATCTTTTCCCAGAGTGTCCCTCGTAAAAAAATACAAAAATGATACAAACGCAAGACACGTTGCGCAAAGGAGAAAGGCGTCTTTAAACGCCTGTGCACCTAAAGATGCGCTGGGGTAAAGGTGTTGCATGAGGTTTCCCAACCCCTGAAGAAATACAGCTGAACCTATCATGGTAAAAAAATTAATGCCGGTCATAGCTGCTCCGGCTTTTTCAATGGGCATAAGCTCCTTGATGTGAGTATACATTACCCCTCCGGCACTACTCACCAAACCCAAAGAAAAAAACAGAATCGCTAATGTTAAAATACTTGCTTTCTGCGGAAGGAAAGCAAGGGAAAGCAAAACAGCCGTAAGGCTCACAAGTCCCCCAATAACGATCTTTTTTCGTGTTTGCAGTAATTTATCAGATAATATACCGCAAAATGGTCCACCCAGAATAAAGCCTATGTTCATCAGAAGAATCAGGTTGCCTGCATTAAATGCAGAAAGACCTCTTGCCTTCATGAGATAGGGACCTGCCCAGAGGGTTTGAACAGCAGCATAGACTCCGTATCTACAAAATGTTCCAATGGAGATAATCCAGTAATCTTTTTTTGCAAAGAGGCTGTAAAGATCTGAAAGTATCTCATGCAGATTCATAGAGCTTTCCGGAGCGCCTGAATGTCGAGGTGTTTCACCCGGCCTGTCACGCACAACTAAAAAAAAGATTATGGCTAATAATAAATTTACTGCACCAATAATTGTAAAAGCAGGTCGCCAATCGACTGCCTTAACCAAAAGTACAAGGGGGGTTGTTGCGGCAATGTTACCTGCCGTTCCCAGGGAGAGAATAAGCGCTGATAGTGTCGCAAATCTTAAGGGGCCAAACCAGAGGGTTAAAAGTTTGAAGGATCCCATAAGGTTGCAGGCCATTCCTATTCCAAGCAACAATCGACCTAGAACAAGCATTTCCAGTGAATTGGCCCATGCAAAGATGAGCGCACCGATGACAGCAACGAGAGATAAAACAGTCATGGTTTTTCTTGGACCGATACGGTCAAGATATATTCCTATGGGGATCTGGGTCAAAGCAAAAGCATAGAAAAAGGCGGCTGACATGAGGCTCAACCCCTTTGTATCAATGGAGACATCTGACATTAACTGCGGGGTGATCACGGCGATGGACGATCTGTAAAACTGGGATAGAACAAACAAAAGTGATGTTGTAATAAAGATGGCCCAGCGGCGGGATATGGCAAGTTTCATGTTTGAACCGGTTTATTCTAAAATCAATCTTGATGGTCTTGTAAAAAGTCAAAAAACCACTTTTTACGAAACGTTTTAAGTTTTAGGATTTAAGTTTAAGTCTCTTTTAAAACAAATAATATCATTAACCTAAAACCTAATAATTTCGACTTCTTACGAATTCATCATAATTAGCATATAAATTTATTTCAATAACAGGAGGCAAAAAAAAAGTGGTATTTACAACAGAAAGCAAAAAAAAGCTGATTGAAAAATTCAAGCTGCATGAAAGTGATACCGGATCACCGGAAGTTCAGGTAGGACTTTTGACCCACCGCATCTCCTATCTTACTGAGCATCTGAAAATCCATAAAAAAGATCATCACTCCAGAAGAGGTTTGCTGATGCTGGTCGGAAGGCGCCGCAGACTTTTAAATTATGTGAAATTCAAGGATGTTAACCGGTACCGTGTAATAATCGAAGCCCTGGGGTTGAAGAGATAGGTTTTGATATCTTTCTTGTTTGTGGCAAATTATTTATTTTCTCAAAGAATTTACTGATTTCATCAGCAAGAAAATTAGAGAAAATCCGGCGTAAAATAAAGCGACTTTTTGCGCAGTTACGGTATAAAAGTCGCTTTATTTTTAGGAGAAAAAATGGAAAATTTACTTAAAACAGAATTCGGGGGAAAAACCCTTAGCATACAGACCGGCAAAGTTGCAAAACAGGCTTCCGGTTCGGTTGTGGTTCAATATGGAGAAACAATTGTGCTTGTTTCAGTTGTATCCGCCCATGAGGAACGGCCGATGGATTTTCTTCCC
>JAUWMJ010000019.1 GCA_030613225.1 Desulfobacterales bacterium | reverse complement strand
TCGGGAGTTGAAATTATAAGTATTTCCCTGATCCCGGCCAGCATCAGAACCGACAAAGGATAGTAGATCATGGGCTTATCATAAACCGGTAAAAGCTGCTTGCTGACCACACGAGTAATCGGGTAAAGCCGGCTTCCTGACCCGCCGGCTAAAATTATTCCTTTCATGATTTTTTCCTTTTTTGTAATAGTTGAGCCACAAAGACACCAAGACACCAAGGATTATAATAATATAACTCAAGTTTCGCACCCCTATTTTGCAAAAAGTGATGCCCTGATGACGCGTAAGATATAAGATCAGATGTGAATCGAGACGGTTATATTATTTTCTGGAAGGTGATATGTTGGTCACAGCCTCCACTCTTTCGCAGTGTCCTGATATTTGGGATAGATGTACAACTTTATATAATTTAGCAACTCATGCACTTTATCCCAAATATCAGGACACGCTGCCACTGATTATTTTCATATCACCTGGAAGAAAATGATATAACCGTCTCGATTCACTCCTTTTATACGAATCAACTCTTCAGGAATTAAGGCTTCACTACGCCCGATAATGTCCAAAAAAAAGACCTATTTCCCTAGCATTTTACGAGGTCTGTAGTTATAGAAATTATTCAAGAAATTGGCTTTAGAGAGAAAGGGGGAGTTCCGAGTTCCGGGACATCCTTGATATATTGACATATCGAATAATCAAGAGAGATGAAGTATTATCTTCAGGAAGACAGCCCATAAGGTACAGGCGAGAAGCTTAGTATGTTTCTGGGCATCATGGGAACTTGGAATGGTGGGACGTTCGTGCAGAAAGTGCTTGACGTTTAATTTAGAGTTGTGAACGTTCTGCACGAACCCCATTTCAATAACAAGGGAAAGATAGGCGATTGCAAAGATTACATAAGATTTTCCAGTGCCGGTAGCCATGTGAACGACCCCGGACAAACGATCAGGAAGGGGTAGCTGGTGGAGAAAATTTTCTTCTGTTCCAAAACGCTGCTGAATCTGTAATTACTGTTTATAATTTTCCTTTCCAAGTTCTGTTATGCTTTTGTAACTGCCACCCCAAAGATAAATCATGATTTGTTTAATAGCATCATACTGATAGTCGCGCGATCCGACCAGCTCACTGACATAGTCCTCTATATCCGAAAAACTGAACTTGTTGTAATTACAACTCCGGATATTTATATCCAGAGTGTGATCTGACAGATTCAATCTTTTGATTGCTTTTTGTCTTTTAACTTTTTTCGCCATTTTATTTTATTCTTTAAGCTTTTTAATTGATCTGTTTGCAATAAGCACTTTCATTTGGTCGATTGCGATCTTATTCAGTTTTTTTAATCTTTCATCTGATGGTATCTGCACTTTGATGAGTTCTGAATTGTAGCTTTCCATATTTGAAAGAACAACTAACTGCTCTAAGGTAGCATAATCCCTGACATTGCCTTTTAAATCCGGATATTTTTCCCGCCATTCTTTTGCAGTTTTCCCAAATAATGCAATGTTTAATAAGTCTGCTTCGTCTGCATAAACAAATTTTCGTTTACTTGCAGATATGTTTTCAGGAATCAGGTTTTCTTTTATGGCATCGGTATGGATCAGGTAGTTCACTTTTGCCAGCGTTCGTGAAACATTCCATTCAAGCTTTTTATGCTCTCTCTCTTCCTGTTTTAACCGCTGGAACTCCTTTAAAAGGTACAACTTGAATTCCGCGCTTATCCATGATGCGAATTCAAAGGCAATATCCTGGTGGGCAAAGGTCCCGCCATATCGGCCGGATTTTGAAATAATACCAATGGCGCCTGTTGCATCTATCCATTTCTGAGGCGATAAAACAAATGCGTTGCTCCCGGCTTCGTTTTTAAACAGGTCGAATTCGACCTGTTTAAAATTCGGGTTATGAATTTGTTCCCAAATTCCGATAAATTCAATTGTACTTCGAGTTCTGATCCAATTCTTTATTATATCTCTGGGAGCTTCCGGATTTTTATATTTTGCGATATCAGTAAGAGAAATATAATCTTTCTTTTTTTGTGAAAAAATAACAATTTCCGTTCCTTTAACCTTGATTTTTTGTTTAGCCATGAGTTACCTTCCACCTTCAGTCTTCAGCCTTCTACCTTGTACATCTTACTCTCATTACCGTGTTTATCAATTGCAATAACTGCAATGCTTTCCGTCAAACCGGACATTCTCGTTTCGCCGTCAGCGCTAATATCTTTGGCAAATACGGTTCTATCCATATCAAAAATGTCACCGTCATAATCAACATCTACAAGCAGCATCGCAATCCCGTCAAGCCCTTGTAAACGCTTTTCCTGCTTATCCAGAATCTTTGTCTCAAACCGGGTAATCTTCAAGCCCTGTTTTATTCTCTCAACTTCAATCTCAACATCATCATTAAAATAAAACCCGGTTGAATTGATAAGATTGTTGACATTTTCTTGGGAACTCGGCTGCTGTTGTATCTGAAAATTGCGGGAGACATCTTCCAGTATTTTGTAGGGAAACTTGAGCATCTTAAAATGCACATCATTTCCGGCGCTGTTTTTCATTATTGTATCGCCAATCAGGGTGCAGGTCTCCGGTGTGATAATATAATAATTGCCCTTTAGCTTGCCTCGGGATTGCAAAATGATTCCTTTGAGATAATTCTCATCAATCCTGATGTTTTTCAAATACTCATCATTCCAGACAGGATAAACCTCAACCGAATCGCCATCCTTTTCACCAAAGATATTGGTAAGCCTGTATTTGCCTGATAAATCCTTTTCATCCCGGCTGCTCTGAAAAAGCCCCAGCACAAAATCAATATACGCGTCCTTGTTCTCCCTGAGCTTCATGATGCGGAAAAAATCATAAGCCCCCGTGGAAACAACACAGAACGGTTTTGGAGGCTTATCATATTTTTTGTTTTTCTTTGCATCCTTGCCAAGCGCCTTTGACTCGACAATCCTGAGCATCCTCTTTTGCATGGTGTAGATCGCATGCTTGCCGAAATCGCAAACGATCCAGCGTCTGCCAAGCTTTTCTGCAACCGCCGCCGTAATGCCGGAACCGGCGAATATGTCTATGACAAGGTCGCCAGGGTTTGATGAGGCAATGAGTCGTTTTAGTTTGTGGTGGAAAAAAAGCAGGTCAAAATAATAATCCTCTGCTCTATGCGGCACATTTCAGCATAAAAATCACATTGAAGGCAGTTGTCGAGATAGATAATTTCTCTAAAATGCGTCCAGGTTAATTGTGCACTCAGTGCGTGCACAATTTTCTTATCAGAAAAAACTTCAGCGAATCTGATCATGTTAAAAAGATTACGTCTGGAAAAGCCCCTCCCGTATCCTATCGTTAATTTTTGCGACAGTGTAGCAACAATCTCTTTTACGTGCTCCGCCTGTTTTTGTTTTAAAATACCTTGGCAAATACGGTTGCCAATCTGCCAATAAAGAATAGTCAAGCTGGCGTTGACCGGAACGGCAACATTATGCCTGGCAGTTTCAATGAGCGTTCGGATATCACTGATAAGATCGCCGGAAATGGACTTGTTGTATGTTTTTGCAACCTGTTTTCCTGTTTGCTTTCTCATGTTTTGACAACATAGCTGAATCATGATCATTTTTCCGCCTGGTTCTGTTCAACCCATTCTTTGCCCTTATCTGTAAGACGATATTTTTGCTTGCTGCTTCTAGGCTTATCCGGAATCGTCATTTCAACAAGTTCTAAAACCAGAGCCGGCTTCAAATAAAGATCTCTGAAGTTTGCTTGTCCTTTCAGGTTGAGAGCAATCTGAGCTTTTGAGCGGCTCATAGGCGTATGCAGTATTTTTAAGAATTTCTGAACTTCACCCGTGACTTCACCCGTGACTTCACCTGCGACTTGTTCACTGACTGGTGGGGTAACCCGATCTTTTTCCAAAGGCAAACGTATTTCAAATGTCTTGCGCGAGCGGTCATTATCGTACTCCGGCTCAAGATATCCCAATGTCTGCCATTGATTCAACACCATCCGCATCCCTGTGCCTGCCTGCTCACAGAGCCCCAGTCTCCGAAATGCCGCCACAATCTGGGGATTGCGCACTTCTTTTTCACCAGGCTCCAGCAGAAGATCGGCATTTCCGAAAACATCTCCTGGATTCCAGAACTGAATCAGATTCCGGTAAAACTTGATTACCGCCTTGAAACCGTGACTGGCATAATCCTGGTGAATTAACAGGTTAATGGCAGCTTCACGGAATACTCTGTACTCTAATGGCGCGTCATTTCTCAGCAAGGTGTGAGGATCGATACGGAAAGGTTTTTCCGCCTTTTGCATGTAGCTGGTAACCAGTCCACGCCATGTGATAATGAGATTATCCTCAAAAACCTTACGGTCCAACCAGCGAACTTCTGGCAGTGGTTCACCAAGATCTGATGGAATCCATTGAACATCAAGGGTAGGTCGGGGAAGCATCTGGTGAATTGCCGCCGGTGATCCGAAAAGAAGAATGGAGGCCCTGGTAGGTTGTAATATTTCATCTTTTCTTACTATGTGACCCCACTGGTGGAGAAATTCCTGGTCGCTGAGAGATTCATCATGACCGGGATTTCTTTCGTTGAACAATGCCCTGTACCATTTGATTGACTCTCGATGAAAGGCTTCCTCCAGAGGATAGTTGAAAACCTGTCCATCCCAGCGCTCCTCAGCCGCATCACGCAGGAAACGCTCGATTTCAGGCATAGTGCAACGCTGATCGCAACCTCCTCTGCGAATAAATGAGCGGCGGATATCGCCGTTCAGGTAAATTGGCTTGTCTTGCCGGGATGCCTCGGGTATGCGAAAGACCAGAACTGTCTTATCCTCTACATCGATTAATTCCGGTTCGACCTTAATATCATGATTCACTTTATTACCGGCACGTAGCGCGCTTAAAAAATCATTCTGAACTTTGTCAACCTCAAGAACACCAGCAACGTCATAATGGCCATCGTAATCCCTGATACCAAACACCAGCCAGCCGCCGCCAGTATTTGAAAAAGAGGACACGGTTTCATAGGCGGACTCAGGCACACCGCGCTGAGCCTTCTTAAATTCAACATTATTCCATTCATGCCCATTAAGGAGTTTGATCAATTCGTCTTTTGTCATATTATTCATCAGCTGCAAACGCCTTCCTTAAAAATCTATCCAAAACATCCATCTTTGTCTCGCCTTTCTGCTCAGATCGCAGGTTAAATTTATTCAGCCTCAAAGTTTATTACATTCTGACAATGTTTCTTTTAAATACTCGGCGAATATCGGCTCAATTTCATAAGTCGCGGCAGTAATTGTATTTGGTTTCTCTTGTCGGTTACAAGCTTCCCGAACAAAAGCTGCCGTAAGAGAACCAACACCGGCTCCAGCATCCAGCAATCGGATTTCACCTGACATATTAACAAAAAGCGAAGCCATAAAGTTAGCCGCAGGAGCATTCGTCATATACTGTCCAAATTTTGATCGTGTGGATGGATCAATTTTCCTGTTAGCATCAAGCCGAAAACAATCGACTGTATCCATCAAGGATATAGCTCTTTCTTCTTTCTGTTGGTTATCCAGTAGCAGCATGTGTATCTATCTCTATTAGCATCTTCTTATATTGACTAAAGAGCTCCTAAATTTGAAGATCATCAGCGTAAACATATGATATGATTTGACCATCAGATGTTTCTTTATATCCTTTTTCATTATGAGAAAAGGACTTAATTCGACTGGCGCTGAAAATCTTAAAATGCTCTTTGACTTCAATTAATGTTTTTAGCTCGGGGTTTTCAAAAACAGATAAATCCGGTTTTTTGGCAGCGTAAAACATTTCACCGGAATAATCACCATAATCAACCTCATCAACACTGATCGCTTTTTGTTCATTTTCCAAAGTCGCAAAATAGTATCTATATTTATCAGGTACAGGGCCAAATTTGAGATGAACATATCTGATACCTGTAATCGAAGAAGCATATTTTTTATAATATTTAAAGTCAGCATAAAACAGGAGCTTATTGAGCTTTGTTTTTAAGACGCCGTCAACACAAAAAAAGATAATCGCCTGAAAGAGTTTGGCAAAATTCAGTTCTTTAAATCCACTTAAAATGCTCGGTTCATATTTTCCAAAATATTCGGAATAGATTAAGGGGAAAGAATGCACTTTTTCAACTGCATTTTTTAATTTGCTAATAAGGCTATCTTTTTTTTCCACAGTTAAAAAGTCTCCTTGCAGTTCGATCAGGCTTAAGAGATTTCGAGGATCTTTGATCATTTGTAAAATAGTATTATGTGTATTATCCTGAAGAGAACCATTCTCATAGCGGCTAAAAGTTGCTTCTCCCCATCCAAGGAGCTTTGCAAGTTCTTTTTGAGTTAACCCGTATCTTTGCCTCAAATTGCGAATATCACCAGGCTGCATCATTCCATGACGGCGGCGATATTCTTTGTAAGCAAATTCCAAAGGATCATGTAATGAGTTTGGATCTTCAAACTCAGCGCCACATTCGGTGCATTTATAGTATTCAACCGGAACACTGATTCCCTCGCCTTTCACCTTAATCTCTTCGTTTGTCCGGATATGTTGAATATCCGTCCTTTTTTCGCAGTTCGGACAAATCTTATTCATTATTTTCACCCCCTTTTAGATCATTTAAAAGGATAAGATAGCGGATACTCAGCGACATGGAAAGAAATACATTTGGCTATCTTATCAGTACCGACCTGTGCAATTTTGACTTTGATATACACCTCTTTATCAGCGATCTTTTTTCCAAAGACCCAAATTTCACCCGGCCTGTCAGTATCAGGCTGTGGCCCATTGCAATAATCCGTTACTGAAAGTCCAATGATCTCTTTTTTACAATCTTTTTTTGTTATTCCCAGGTCAGCCAGGGACTTTTGGTTATCAAGACGGTTGACAATATACAGCCCATTTTCCTGGATTAATTGCTTAAATTCCTTTAGAAAAAGCGCTATTTTCAATTGTTTTAAATCATCCAATTATTGCCTCCGGCCAACGGTTCTACAATTTTATATCATATGATATAATTGTCAAGCTAATTTATCATATGATATCCTATTCAAGCGATAAGCTTAGAAATATAGCATCAAATATTTTTGTTTAAAGTTAGCCGGGCATGGTGGAGAAAAAAAAAGTACTATTTGCCCCAGATATGGTGTAATTATTGCGGATATATCCGGAAGTTAATGCCAATTTATAATATAGGATGTCCTTCAGGATTTACGGTTTATACAATCCCCTATTGCAAGATATTTTTTTTGAAAGTCCCGGTTAGTTCTCGTACAAAAAGTCATTTTCTTCCCGAACATATTGATTTTAAGCGGCTTTTTGCAAGGAGACAGTCAATTGATAGCCAAGAGCCGAAAGAGCCTGTTCTATGCGTGGCAGCTTGGTTTGGTGCCTTGGAGAGAGCATCCGGCGTATCTCCTTTTCATCCACACCAAGCCTGCGCGCCAGTTCTGATTTGCTGATGCCTGTTTCACATACCGCAATGTAAAGAGCAGCCTTGGCAGACATTCGGGCGGTCAGCGAGATAGCGTGCCGGCCTTTGCGAAGGGGTGAAGGAAATGGAAAATCAAGGTTGTCATCAATTGAAACAGCTATGGCTTCCTCCAGACAATCTCGCGCTTCCTCCAGTGCTTCAGCCATAGTTTTGCCGTCGGTTGCGGCAAAATGAATATCAGGAAATGTGACCAGGAAAAAACCTGCCTCGTCTTTTTCGATTTTTGCTGGATATGTAAATTTAAACATGCGGCTACATCCTTATTTCATGTCATTTTTTTCAATGCCCAATTCAGCAAGCATTTTGCTTAGAAGGCCTGGGCCTATTTCTTTTTTGCGGTCTTTCAGGATAGTTTTACGGCTGCCGTAATACAAGGTGCCATGACTGCCCTTGCCGCGTTTCGTCTCAAAATGAACAGCGATATTACCTTGCTTGCCAAGCTTCTTCAGTTTTTTGAGAAGTTCGTTGCCGTTCATGGTTCTTTATAGGTCTTTTTTGTCCGAAGGTCAAGGCAAAAATGTCCGAAAATGAAAATTTGTTGGTTCCTTCCCCTGTGGTGGGCCGCACTAACGGCCTAATATTAGTAACCGTCTACGGGTTCAAAGGTTTACCCGCCTTTGGCGGCGCCGTAGGCGACCAGGGTTCAGGGGTTCAAGGTTGCATGTTTGTCTCCGGACTCCATTTTTGAGGCGTATTTATTTGAGTAGCGCCCGGCTTCGCTTGAAAGCTACGCCGAGACAAGCCCGTCTTCGCCAAGGTTACGCCGCGGCAGGCCTTGTCCGAGCGAAAACTGCATCGCTTAGCGAAGTTTTTCCTGCCCCGTAGGTCCGGAAGATCGTACTGGGGTGTCAGTCCGTGTGTGTCTGCCTGCCCTGTAGCTCCGGCAGATGGTACCGGGGTGGCCAATCTATTTCAAATGATCTTCACAAAAGAATTTGGTTTTCCAAAGATCTGGATTCACCGGCACTGATGGTTCTGATGGCCGGCAGGCCTTTGACCGGGCATTTGTTTTCGCAAATACCGCAACCCACGCATTGTTTTAGATCGACAAAGGGTAATTGCACCGCTAACTTTTTCCCACCCGGACCGGACACGGTCTCTTTCTTTAAGTAAATTGCTTTAGGAGAGGTGGGACAAACCTCCTCACATACGATACAGGGAGCGTTTCCGGACCAGGGAAGACACCGGCCTCTGTCTACATAGACGGATCCGATTTTGATTGGCCGCTGGATCTTCTCTTTGGTGGTAATGTCGGCAATAGCCCCTGTTGGACAAACGCTTCCACACAGGGAACAGGTGTATTCGCAGTAACCTTGTGTCATAATTAAACGGGGAGTCCAGAACCCAGCCATTCCGGCTTCTCCAAGAGTGGGGTTAATCGCATTTGTGGGACAAACCTTCATACACAGCCCGCACCGCTGGCAAAGTTCCAGAAAATCCTTCTCCGATAGAGATCCGGGCGGTCTGATGAGTCGAGAATCCGCAACTTTGTCGATACGTCCATCAAGTCTCCCCAGAAGTGGTACTGAGAAACCGGCCAGAATACTTCCCAGCAGGGCACGTCGGCCAATGTCCGGTTTTCGGTTTAATTTGGGTTGCCGGGAAAAAGAGAAGGCGAGCGCTTCCTCAGGGCATATGTTATGACAGTTGAAACAGGCAAGGCATTCGGCGGCTTCCCAAACTTGATCAGGATGGGGAGAAGCAGCCCCCTGACAGTGCTTGACGCATAAATTACAATTTGTGCATTTATCGGGATACTTTTTCAATTTAAGCAGGCTGACCCTTGAGAAGATTCCCATGAGTGCGCCGAGAGGACAAAGTATACGGCAGAAGAAGCGAGGCCGGATCCGGTTGAGAAACAGAATAATCAGAAAGACCAAGCCTATGAACCAGGCTGTTTGATAAGCCTGGACATTGTATCCGAATACCGGGGACAGCAGGACTTCCGCACCATAACTGATCAGGTTCAACGCCTTGATATCGCTGTTGGCCATGACGTCGAAGACCGTACGGAGCCCTGCTCCGAAGCCGGGGAGCACAGCCAGGGCCATGGATCTAAATAATAAGGCTATGGGATCCATCAGCCCGGACAGGTTCAGGCCGACAGCAGCGCTGATTAACAAGAACACAAGAAAAAAGTACTTGATCTTCTGTTCAGGAGTCTTCTGATTGGCCTGTACCATCCGGTCTCCTTTAAGGGCTGGACGAATACTGCCTATAGCGTGATGAATGGTTCCGAAAGGGCAAATGAAGCTGCAGAACACCCGGCCAAGGAAAATTGTGATAAGGAGCACACCAAAGCCCCAGAGAAATCCCGGGATGCGACGGTGCCCTGACAAAAGAGAGGTTAATCCGATGAGCGGATTGAGTTTAAAAAAGAAAGTGACAGGCGTATCCAGCCTTATATCACTGTCAGCGGAAAAAACTATTGAATAATCAACATAAATATCTTGGGAAAGTCTGCTTTCAACCAGAAGAAATAGAAACAGAAACAGGAAAAACGTTTGGATAATTCTTCTTAGCCAAACAAGATGCCGGATTTTCACATGACCACCCTTTTCTGTTCAAGCTTTGAGAAATCATAGGTGCCCAAGCCCTCTTTTTGGGCCAGGTGAATATATCCGATACTTTCCGGTTTTAATCCGAAAAGCATGCTTGCTCCGGCATCCGCTGCTACCGGATCATCGCTTAGAATCAGGGTGTTTTTAAGCGTAACATAATCCGTACTGCCGCCGGAAGGACCGTTTCGGGTCATAATACGGATGGCATCGATCAGGGTAATTTCAGGTTTAAAGAACTGTGCCAGATCGACAATGCTCCGATGGATATCCTGATGAAGCGACCACCGGCTCCCACCTACCCCACCAATCCAGTTTTTCATTCCCAGGGTAAGGGTGCTTAAGGAGTGGTGCTTGGCTACCGGGAGGTTGATCACCTTATCTGCCTCCACCAGGGGAGTAAACACACGCCACACATCCAGCCGGTTGCCCCTTAATTTCATTTTTTTCATTAAAGATGATCTTGGGTAAACCAGATCGGCTCCCGTTTCCTTAGCCACCTTTCCAACCCCGGTCATAGCAAAACATTGCCTGGCGTCGTGGATGGTATTATCGGCGATTCGAACCCGTTTGGCGCCGGCTTCCTGACACAGCTCGATGACGGCTGCCAAAACCTCGGGATTTGTCGTGGCCGCAAACCGTGGATGCCGGGCCCAGGATATGTTCGGCTTGATCACCACCACATCTCCTCGGGAGACAAATCGTTTAATTCCTCCGGCTGCTTCAAACACCTTTTTTGTCAGCTCTTTCACGGAAAAGCCATCTGTTTGACCAAAGCCCTTAACAATAAACCTTTTTTTTGTCTTCGTCGCCCATGCATCGGGCAGTGTGTAGAAGGGCCATTGAGCGGCGCCGGCAAACGTAACGTATCCTGACCACCGCAAAAGCTTTCGGATTGATTCTCTGCGTGTAATGGGTTTGTCAAATTTCATAGTATTCACCTGTTGATTTAACCTTACAACGACATTTGTCGCTACCCATAATGCGTCTTTTTTAACTTGTTTGTTCGCCTATCACGTATGTGTTCCGGGCTTGCCGGGGCGTAGCCGAAGGCGAAGCCTGGTTACGAGTTGCGAGTTGCGAGTTGTTAATCGGAAATAATCCTTTTTTAGTAACCGTTATCCCGTACCCCGTATCCCGCAACCCGAAACGCGCAACCCGTGACCCGCAACAATATCGCAGGACACAAAAAGAAGCTGCAGCTAAATAAAGCTGATAAATTGCGTTGTCGGGTTAATCTATATCATTTCCCGATCATTCATATCAACAATTCCTTTTTCCGACCGAAATGTTAAATCTGAACCGACTCTTTCACTTAACCGATTTAGTGAATGGCATACCCAGCAATTGGTGGAAATTCAGCTTATCCGGATTGTGATAGGCCCCTACACCAATTCGTATCCTTTTCTGGTCCACACTGGTAAGCATAGTGCCCAGTATCCGATCCCAGATGGAAAATATGGCGCCGTAGTTTGTATCCCTCTCCTTAATGACCACGGAATGGTGTATCCGGTGCATGGAAGGCGGCACGAAGAATATCCACCAGATGGTTTCGAACCATCCTGGAACCTTCAGACTGCTGTGATGGAACTGGATAGAAAGTACCACTGCGCTTTCAAATATCAACACACCCAGATAACTCGCTCCGAGAAAAAATATTATGCATATCTTGATAACGGCCGATATGGCCAGTTCCCCGATATGAAACCTGGTCGCTGTAGAGACGTCCATGTTCAAATCGGAGTGATGAACACGGTGAAACCGCCACAAAAGCGGCATCTCGTGATTCAGGAGATGCCAGACATACAACATGAAATCCATGAAGGCTACTGTGGCAAGGATCTTGATCCATGCCGGGCCTTCAATCATATTGAGCACTCCTAATTGATTAGTTTGCACATACGCTGCCGTGCTTATAATCGCTGCTGAGAAAATCAGGTTAAGCAGGATGCTGTTAAAGATGGTGATAGAGATATTGTTTATCCAGCGTTTCAATTTGGATACGGAGCTTGGCCTGTATGGGGCCAGAAGTTCCAGTGAAAAAAAGAAAAGGAGTCCTCCCCAAAAGAGTAATAACCTTATAACGGATTCGTTTATACCAAACATTTTTTATCTCCTTAAAAAAGCGGTTTCTTCCCTTGCTCCTGTGCTTTCAGATAAGTTTTTCGTAACCGTTCACGGGTTCAGAGGTTCAGGGTTCAGAGTTTGCCCTCGTTCCCATGCTTCGCTGTAGGAACGTTCATCCGGCGCTTAAGCGCCGGCATATGAAGTAACCGATGACCAGAGACCGATACCGCATCAGAGATCATAAAGAGGGGCATCTTTCCCGGTTCTTACACACCGGCAGTAGGCGTAGAGCGCCGGAATGAGTGGGAAGGCAACCCTGAACCGTTGAACCCTGAACCTGTGAACGCTTATAGTTTTTCCATAAGACGTCCCAAGCTGGCCAGGTGGGCCTTTTCCTCTTCAGCTATTTCATAGAGGACGGTCTTGGCATTTTCATCTTTGATCTTTTGTGAATATCTTAAGTACAAATCCAGCGCCTGTGCCTCAAGCATCATGGATACATTAAGTACACCCTCAACCGTCTGAATGGCGGGTCTGTTTTGCTCCAGAAATTCCTTGGTTGTAAAACCGCCCTCCATGATATCCGAGACGACGCCGGCTTCAAATGCCGCTTTATCGGCAACATCCGGTTCAAATGTGAGATACAGATTAAAAAGTCTCTGCTTGTGATTCTCCTCAATTACGGCCAATTTTGTTAACAGACCGACAACCTCCTGGTCGTCCACCATGTCGACAATTGTTGAGTAAAATTCCTCGAGTCCCTGCTCCATTCCATATGCTATAATGATTATATCAGTGGGTGTCTCATCTCCTTTCAAATGAACCATTCCCATTTCTGCCGGACCCGCCGCAGTAAGCCCCTGCCAGGCCTTTATCCCGCCCTTGAGATTGTAGACTTTCTTAAATCCTTTTCCTGCCAGAAGTTGCGCAGCAGCACGGCTGCGTCCGCCAACAGCTCAGTATGGAATAATAGGCTTTTCAGGGTCCAGTTCTCCTATGCGATCAACAAGTTCGGGCAAGGGAATGAGTAAGGCCCCTGGAATCCGTTCCTTTTCGTATTCCCCTGGCTGGCGAACGTCTAAAAGAGTAAATGCACCTTCTTTTTGCCGGGCCATGTAGGCCTTGGCTTCTTTTGTATCCATTGTCTCGACAGGCGTTAAAAATTGTTTCCATCGCATTATTTGTTTCCTCCTAATCGGTACATCGATGCAAGTGCACTGGGTGAAACGCCAAGACAGCAACCAATCAATATAATATAGTTGATCAGTGTTGTGCGAAACAGTCCAAGGGTTTGCCAACGCCGCGCGGAGGTCAAAGCATGAGCAGGCGCAATTTTGATGCGGCCATACTTTGAGAGACGGCGGATCAAAAAGAGGTCCTCGGCAACAGGGACCTTGGGGAAGCCTCCAACTGACTCGAATACCGACTTTCGGATAAACAGTCCCTGGTCGCCATAAGGCAGTTTCAAGTATCGTGAGCGGATATTTGTCAAAAGTTCTATTACTTTCATGGCTGGATGATCCAAGTTGGTTTTAAACCGGAATGCGCCGGCGACTGTTTTTCGATCCATCAAAAGCTCAAAAATATAATTGACGTAACCGGTCGGCAAAAGCGTATCAGCGTGGAGAAACAGGAGAACTCTTCCTGTTGCAGCCTTTGCTCCGAGGTTTTGCTGCACTGCACGGCCTCGCGGGCCTGTTACAACCCGTACACCGGCTGATGACGCTATTTCAACCGTATTATCAATACTCCCGCCATCCACAACGATGATCTCAGCATCTTCGCGCATAGCCCTTTTTATAGTAGCCTCTATATTTGCTGCTTCGTTTAGCGCAGGAATGATCACCGATACATAAGGCCCTTTTGCGGCCCACCCAGGGAGCACTTGTTTGAGATCTTCCGCCGTATCGATATCCTTGAGGGGACTAAGTGTTTTGACCCTTAACCCCTGTTCTTTTGCCAGGGATAGCGTTTGACCGAATACAGCATCGGTGCTCCATTTAATGCCCTCAAACAGATCGACAGGGTGATTCAGCCCAATAAGCCAGTACCCGCCATCGGTGCTCGGTCCGATAACAAGATCGTTTTCGGCCAGGGCGTCGAATGACTGCTCAAGGTGATCCGTTCTAATCTGCGGAATATCCGTACCTAAGAGAACAACCCGATCCGCACCTCTTTGAAATGCATCTAAGAACGCAGCCTGCATACGCTCGCCAAGGTTCCCCGGAACCTGTCGAGACAAGATTTCACCTGAACCGAGCCATTGACGCATTTTCTGTTTGCTATCACTTTCAAAACAGATCTCCACCTCGATTTCGCGGGACCTTGCAAACCCTCTGACTGTTTCTAAGATATTCTCAGTAAGCCAACGCTGAAGGTCAGCAGCCCCCGCCGGGCCAAGGGCAGGGATAAGACGCGTCTTGGTTCGGCCCGGAACCGGATAACGTCCGAAGATGATTAACCGATCGCGTGAAGAATTTTGACCTCTAACCATATCTATCTTTCATCTCTTTCTTTGACATGCATTTTTCGCCCAAAAGGGCATACTTTAATACATATCCCGCAAATCGGCACACCGACTTCGGGAATCTTTGCGAATTCGCCTGTAACCTTTTCCACGCACCTGGAAAAATACATGGCTTCATTTCTGTTATTATAATGGGTTTTAGTGTTTACGTCTTTTATGGCCTGAGCCGGACATGCATCAAAACATGCAGTACAGTCTCCGCAGCGATTTTTTACAGGCCCATCCACATCTAAAGGGGCCTTGGTGAGTATAGTAGCAAGACGAACCCTGGACCCGTATTGAGGAGTTATGAGAAGCAGATTTTTACCCTGCCAGCCCAGTCCGGCCATTCGTGCTACTGCCTTATGACTGATGGCCGCATAAAGGTTTTCCATATCCAGAACCTGGGATGCAGGCAATGGTAAGCTGTAATGGCCGTCGTCCTGGAGGGCAATTGCTGTGTTAAATGCAATCTGATCCAAAATAAGATTGGCTGTCTGGTAAATTGATTTATAAACGGGAGTCGGACGGTCAATAATTTCTTCAAATGTTGCCAGGGGGAGTTTAATAGCAATTGAAACAGCCCTGGTAAAAGGATCGAGCAGCCCTGGCGGATCTATCCTTAGCTCCTTCAATGGCTCGATATCGGCAATGCCGACAAGGT
>JAUWMJ010000254.1 GCA_030613225.1 Desulfobacterales bacterium | reverse complement strand
GAATATCGAATATCGAACAAGAAATATCTAACCGCAGAAATAAGAAAAAACACTTCGAAATTCAACATTCCTTGTTCGGTGTTCTGCGGTTCAATAATCAATAATCACTTAAGTTAATGGCATTGAGGCGCAATTCACATTATTTTTTGTTAGCTTGCGGCGTAGGTTGCACCCATCTGTTTTTGTCACCATCGTAAAACCATTTGTCGGGAAATCCGCGTCGTTCAACAAATGTCGGGCTTTCAGCCCAGGAAACCAGCTCTTCGTAAGCCTTATGAATTTTTCTGAATGCGGCAGTATCGCCACCCAGGTCGGGATGGTGTTTCTTGGCCTGAGTACGGTATGCACTTTTTATGAGCTTTTGCAATTGAGGTGTGTTCAGCTCTGATCTCCCTATCTTCAGGTGAATCAATAATTTCTCTTTAACAACAGGAATTTTTATTTCAAAAGGTTTAACAGAGTCCGCTGACATATTTTTTCTGTCTGCTATTTCAAGCACATGACGCGAGGCAAGATATTTCCTGTTGGTTCGTTTTCTTTCAGTCCACCATGCATTCCCCAGAATATCCGCCATTTTGCTGAAATCATCTGCAGGTTTATTTTTGCCGGAACGAGGAAAAATAAAGCTGTATATTTCTTTACAATTAAACGGCAGCAGGTCCATAATTATAAAGGTTTTAGTAAAATAAAAGGTAGCATAACGTATGTATAATGCCTTTAGCAAACCGGTTCGCATGTCCAGTTTATACCTTAGTCTCTGGCGGCAATCTATGGAACAATACCTGCGTTTTCCCATATTTTCCGATGTACCGCAGGAAAGGCACATGTTAGGTTTCCTGCCGTCAGGCCCGGATTTATTCTTTTTCATCAAGAAGTCCCTTTAGCAGGCTTTTTGCCGCATCCTCGTAAGGCGCATATTTTTTCTTTTTAAAGATTTTCTTGAACTTTTTTGATTCAAAGACTTTCTTTTCAAGATTGTCTTTTGCAATAGCTTTAAGATCAGGACGAAATTTGGGGGAAGAAAAAGTTCCGGATACAAGTACAGGCACCTTAACTTCCGAACGTTTCATTTTTTTCTTATCTGCTTTGCTTGTCGTAACGACTACAGGCTCGATCCTGAATTTCAGTGTTTCGCCCGGCAGGTTGGCTTTTCCGGAAACAGCCACCCGAATCAAGGTTGACACCATTCGGGTATCGGTTGTTTTAAAAAGCCCGTCGGTAATTGTAAAAGGCGCATAAAGTTCGCTGAACCCGGTTTCAGGCTTTTTATTCCCTTTCCCGGCAAAGCCATAAGCGCCGTCTGTGTTCCTGACCATTGCAACCAGGTCAATTCCCTTAACAGCTCCATTTTTAACGCTAAACTCCCCTCTACCGTTAAGTGTTTTCATGATCTTTTCGGCATCGTCTCCCGACATACTGAGTGCAACCCCGGCTTTTAAAGTTCCCTTAAGAATATCTTTTTCTAAAATATCTTTGATAAGCGGTTCACACTCGATGTTATTAAGCTTAAGTTTGATATTGCTTTGGGGAGTATTTTTTTTGACATTCAGCGTCACCTTGCCGGACATGTCTCCGTTGTACAGCTTCATCGTGATGGGATTTATGTGAAAGACTCCGTTTTTAGCAGATATTTTGACATTAATATCCCGCGCCACTGTTTTATTAACCTTTACTTTCCCTGCGTGCATGGAGCCGTTTAAAACAAGGCTACGAAGCGAAGAATAATCTGTTTTTGAGCCTGGTTTTTTTGAGGCCGGCTCACTTAAACCGGACTCCTTATTTGCATCAGATTTTTCACTGGGCTTTGGCGGCAGGTATTTATTAAGGTCGATGCGGTCAAGTTTGACATTGAATGTAACATCCGGTCTGGAAAAATCTTTCGCATTAACGGAAAAATTAATTTTCGATTCATCTATATTAAGGATTCCATCTGAAACCGATATTTTTTGAGGATTTCCCTTGAGATGGGCTTTTAATGCAACCTTATTTAAGGCTCCGGAGTCTGACATGCCTGCCGGAATTGGCAGGTCTGTTTCGGCGAGCAGTTTTCGCAGCGAAAATGGTGATACGTCAACAGTCATGTCAAATTCGGGATTTTCAGCAGGATTATCAACACGGCCTTTAAGATGTATAGCCAGTTGCTTCAGCGCGTTGACGGAAATATCAAAAGGAACCGCTCCTATGCCGGGTTTCTCTCCCACAGGTCCAATGCTTCCATTTACTGAAACAGGATGCCCATCCATTCGAGCATCAAATTTAAGATTAACCGGCCGGTCTAAAGAAACATCAAGAAGTTGCAGGTTTAAATCAGAAATTTCTATTTTTTCTTTCTTTGCCGTTTTTTCTTTCTTTGCCCTATTTTCTTTCTTTGAACGATCAATCCAAAGAATAAGTCCATTATTAATGGAGAGATCGCCAACGACAAGCGACTTTAATGAAAATTCTTTTCCGGGTTCGCCTTCGACCGGTTTTATTTCCTTCTTTTTATGTTGAGCCGATTCTTTTTCTTCCCACTCCCATGTTGTTTTCCCGTCCTTTTGTTTTATCAGGGCAATACGAGGCTCATTCAATACGATGTGATTGATCTGTATATCCTTGAATTTAGAAAGAAGAAGCGGGAGAAGCTTTACCCTGATTTCAAAAGATTTTACAGATACAAAGTCTTTTTCATCAAAACCAGGAGGATTGCCCAAATGAAGGTCGGAAAGAGAAACGCCTGCCCACGGAAAAAGAGAGACCTTAAATTTTTCACCCATTGTAAAGGGCCTGCCGACAGCTTCGGAAACCCGCCGCTCAATATAAGGCTTATACTTCTGTACATCCATAAACACAGGAAGAAGCAAAAGCATCGCTATCACCACAACGGCAAGGAATCCAACAGCTATCATGAACCATTTAATTATTTTTTTCACTGTTTACCTCTTTTCCCCCTTTTCTAATAAACACCAAGATACACGAACTACTGTAAACCAATAATCCAATGGACATCCCCTACTTCCCTTTTTTACGATGCCATCAAGTTTTACCTTTTGTATTTACCCATAATCTGAGCCTGACCAATTATATGCCCTTCCATTGCCTTTAAAAGCTGCTTTTTGTCGGCACCGGCGGGAAGATTTAAAATAGTATCGAGGGCGTATATCTTGAAGTAGTACCTGTGTGTACCGCCAGGCGGACATGGGCCTCCATAGCCTATCCTGCGAAAATCATTGGTTCCCTGCTTACCGCCATTATCCGGATTTTCCTGTGGGGCTATGTTTTCCGGCAAGCCCTTAGTATCTGCCGGTATATCATAATAAACCCAATGAACCCATGTGCCTACAGGGGCATCCGGGTCGTCGCAAATAAGGGCGATGGATTTCGCGCCTTCAGGTACTAATCCCCACTCTAAAGGTGGCGAGACATCTGCCCCGTCACAGGTATACTTATCGGGTATCATATCGCCGTCATTAAATGCTAAGCTGCTTAATTCCATGACTGCACCTCCTTTTGCTTCTGAAAAGTGTTGGTCTATCAACCAAAAATTAAAGGAAAGAATCATTATAACAGGCAGACAGAAAATTTTTTTCATCGTAATTCCCCCTTTTTTAACAAAGGATCTTCTCTTTTTATATTTATCTATCGTAACTCAGGTTGTCAGGTTCAAAGTTCAAGGTTAGTAACTTAGCATATCGTAATAATCGGATGAATTTTGCATTCGATTCGAAAGTGAAAACTTCGGCAATATTATGCATTGATGACCAGAAATATCTTGTATCTGTTTTTTTTAGCCCGTAGTCTCTGGCAAGTCATGCTTTTTTTCAGGCAAAACACCTTAAGAGTCAATTCGCATGCCGATTGCCGATCGAGACAGAAACTCTGAACCTCTGAACCGTGAACCCTTGAACCTTACCAGTTACAATCTATCTTTAAAAGAGTTTTCATGTCAACATGAGATAACATATCCAATTCAAACAAACAGATTAGCTCCGTTTTGGTTGAGCTGTTTACACAAGAAGATGGATATTCCCTATCCTCACATTTTTAAGCCCTGCTTTCCTGGCAACATTAAGGCACCTGTATGCCAAAGATTTTGTAGTTAACGGCATGTCCGACATATAAAACTGGGGATGAAAGGCAAGAAGACTGTATGGGATTTCAGGATTTATTGAGGCAATGAATTTGGCAATAAAACTTATCTCATTTTCATCTATGTAGCCTGGAACAAGAAGAGTGTTTGCAAGAAGAGGGGGAGGTGCAGGTCTTTGTTTGATTTTATCTCCAGCCCTTATAAAGTTCTTTAAGGTTCTTTTGTTAGTGATTCCTGTTAAAGCGATATGGAGATTTTCATCCCACGCCTTTAAATCAAACTTAACGCATCCGCCGGAATTAATTGCTATATCCAAGATATCATCAAGGAGTTCTTCATGCATGGATCCGTTTGTTTCCCAGCATATTCTCAAAATTTTATCCTTATTTTTATCAAGTGCAAGTTTTGATGCAGTGAGTGAGAAAGGAAGTTGTGGCACGGGATCTCCACCGAAATAGCAGATACAGGAAGTCTTTTCATCAATATCCGAAACAAGTTTTTGTGGCGAGGATGTATAAGGGCTAAAAGTTTTTTGTTTAAAGTGCCAGTTTTGACAACAGAGGCAATTAAATGAGCATGCCAGGAAAAAAACAGCAAGGTTCTTATATCCTCTTTCAGGTCCTGGGCGATTGGCATATTTTGGATATCCTGCCCCTGTCCCTCCGGGACACACCCAGTCTCCGACACAATTCGTGGGAAGTGGGTCGAGATACCATGAAAGCTTACCAATTACAGAAGATACACCAACAATTTTCCCCCCTTCATTTTTCCTCAACCCGCAGTATCCTGTTTTATTTTCACCGATTTTGCACTCGTTTACACAAAGATTGCAGGAAATACCTTCAGAGTCTTTTGGAGCCCTTTCCGGAAGTCCGAATGCTGCCCTGCTTTTGACGTGAGCTTTTGCAGCAAGTTCAAGTGCATCTTCAGGTTTTTCACGGATACACTTTAGGCATACCGCAAGCTCTTTTGAAATGAGATGCGAAGCTTCATTGCACAAATTACATCGGGCCATTATTCACCTGTTAAGCCGTCTATGATTTTGTCTTTTTTATTGACACCCCCGTCTTTGCTTTTTTAATTGAATATATCTTGAACCTTGTTGTTTATCAATAAATATAAGACAGACCTCGTAACTTAGGGTTCGCGCAAAAATAACTTCACATTTTATGCATCCCGGATTCAGGCCATCTTTGTCCGATCCTCAACTCCAAAATCCTCGAAATAGCTCGCTATTCCTGTGGTTTTGCAGCCTCGGATCGAACAAACCTGACCTAAATCCATGCGCCTAAAATGTAAACTTATTTTTGCGC
>JAUWMJ010000156.1 GCA_030613225.1 Desulfobacterales bacterium | reverse complement strand
CTTGGCGGTTTAAATTCCGTTCCCGGGGCCATTGTTGGCGGTATTGCCATCGGGATCTTGCAGAATCTTTCCGGGACTTATTTAGATGTTTATTTTCCGGGCGGTGTAAAAGAGATCGCTCCTTTTGTTTTCATGGCCGTTTTTCTGCTATTTAAGCCATACGGTCTTTGGGGCTGGGAGCGGATAGAACGCGTATAATGTGAAACGGCGAAACGATGAAGCGGTGAAACGGAGATTCTCCGGTTCACCGGCTCTCCGATTCCTGAAGAGTTGATAAAAAAAAAGATTTCAAAATAGTGCGCTAAAATCTTATAAAAAAAAGAACGGAGTAATTCTATGTCAACAACATGGCTTCCCTGTGGCAATTATCATCAGAACTATGCTGAGGATCATGCATGGTGGCAGACAAAATTCATCAAGGGCAAGATGATCCTGCTTGCTCTGATTCTCTTTTTGGTCATTCCTTTTGTTTCAGATTCTTACATTCTCAGCATATGCAACATGATAGGCTATACTATTCTTGGGGCTTTAGGGGTGCAGCTTCTCATCGGTTTTTGCGGACAGATTACATTAGGTCATGGCGCATTCATAGCTGTGGGCGCGTACACCAGCACCCTGCTTACCCTTGAATTTCCATGGCCTCAATTTCTTTTGGACTGGGGTCTGGCATATCCAATCAGCATTATTGTTGCTGCAATTGCTGCAGGCGTCTGGAGTGTATTATTCGGATTGCCCTCAGCCAGGGTAAAGGGCTTTTACCTTATTTTAACAACCATGGCCGCCCAGTTTATTACTGTAGATCTAATCCTGACACAGTATGTCAGCCAGATCGGCGGCCGTGGCCAGGCCTTTTCCCTGCCGCCGGGCACAATTAAGGTTGGACCCTGGGTTATCGACACTGATCTTAAAGTTTATTTTATGATGCTTATTCTGGTTATTATCTGTTGTCTCCTTGTAATCAACCTTCTTCGATCAAAGGCAGGAAGAGCATGGGTCGCTATTCGGGACAATGACATTTCTGCCGAAGTGATGGGTATTAATGTTTTCAAATACAAACTTTTAGCCTTCTTTGTAGCCGGATTTATTGGTGGGATTGCCGGTGCCTTCTGGATAAGCAATCTGGCAGCCCTCAGCCCGGAACATTTTCCGTGGTTCTGGTCTCTGTGGCTTGTGGGCGTGATTCTCATCGGTGGTGTGGGTTCTATTCATGGAGCCATCTTTGGTTCCATATTTATGGTAGTTGTGATGGAAGCTTTGCAACTTGCGGTACTGCCTCTTGCCGATACGTTCCCCAAGCTTTTAATGGACTTTTTATTTATTAAAGAGGCTGCCTTTGGTCTGGCTATATGTGCATTCATGATATTTGAACCAAACGGTCTGGCCTATCGCTGGTGGCAGATTAAAAATTATTTTAACCTGTGGCCATTTTCATATTAATTAAAGGAGGTGATATTTTTTAAGTCTGGTAAAAACCATTTGGCAAAAACACTCTCTTAAAAAAGGGGGAGAAATTATGTTTACTAGAAGTCTATGGTCAAAATGTTTTACATTTATATTTGCGGTGATTCTTATCATGGGATTTTCTTCCATGGCAGGAGCCGCAACCATTAAGATTGGTGCTCTAAACGACATGACCGGAGCAACCTCTGATGTTGGCAAGGACTATGCTCTGGGCATAGCTGAAGCTATCCATTACGTTAATGATAATGGTGGTATTAACGGTAAAAAAATCAAGCTTTATCAGTTTGACTATGGTTATCGTATTCCTGAAGCTCTAACAAAATACAAGCTTTTTAAAAGACTTAAGTGCATAGCTGTTCTGGGGTGGGGCACCGGAGATACGGAAGCACTCTCGCCCACAGTGACCAAGGAAAAGATGCCGTACGTATCGGCTTCTTACTCCGGGCATCTGACAGATCCCAAAAAGACACCCTACAACCTTTTCTTTGCAACCGATTACTCAACCAATGCCCGAGCTGCCATTACGGCCTGGTTTGACAAGAAATGGCCTAAAAACAAGGACTATGGCAAACGGAAACCGCGTTTGCAGTGTTCCTATATGTTTGCATCTCCTTACTGCAGTGCGCCTATAAAAGCGATCAAGGACCAGGCTACGATTTTAGGTTTTGACATCGGTTCTGACCAGGATGTTTCCCTTTTTGCCATCGACACCAAAAGCCAGGTGCTTGCCATGAAGGATTTCAAGCCGGATGTGGTGTGGCACGGAAACACCACTATGTCTGTGGCGGCAACCGTTAGAGATGCCTACGCTCTGGGGTTGGGTGCAGCTCACATAGTGAATAACTGGGGGTTTGACGAGAACCTTCCCAGACTGGCCGGCAAAGCCGGTGAAGGTGTGATGGGTGCTGCTGTGTGCGCATTTTTCGGTGAAGATGTCCCCCTGATGGACAAAGTGGTTGAATATGCCAAAAGATATAATCCCGGTGTGCCGGCTGAGAAACGACTCATCCGGACGATTCAGGCCTGGGGTGATGTGATGATTCTGTGGGAAGCTTTAAAACGGGCTGACAAAGCCGGTGACTTAAGTGGCGAAGGAATCCTGAAAAAGGGTTTTGAAACCATGAAAGACTTTAACATCGGCCTTGGTGCGCCGCCCGTTACCTTTACGGCAACGGACCACCGGGTTGCCGGCAAGGTTCCGATTTATGAAATTGTAGGCGGCAAGTTCAAAATTGTCGAGAAAGTTGATCTTAAAGGGCGCTGGCCGCAAAAATGGGCCAACGAATGGATCGGATGGTAGGTATAACAAACTCCAAAAGGAGGTCTTAAGGCTTTGTCAAACGATAATATGATCTTAAAGATCAATAATATTGAAGTTAAGTACCATGAGGTCATCCTGGTAATTAAAGGTGTTTCCATCGAAGTTCCTGAAGGCGGCGTTGTGGCGCTTTTGGGTGCAAACGGAGCCGGAAAGAGTACGACTTTAAAGGCGATATCCGGCCTGCTTAAGCATGAAGACGGCGAGGTCACCGACGGGTCGATTGAATTCATGGGTGAGCGCATTGATAAATTAGGCGCTGAAAAGATAGCAAAAAAGGGCATTGTCCAGGTAATTGAGGGACGGAGGGTGTTTGAGCATCTTACTGTGGAGGAGAATCTAAAAGTAGGTGCCCATATGAGAAAGTATGGGAGGTCCATAAAGGACGGTCTGGAAATGGTTTATAACTATTTTCCCAGGTTAAAGGAAAAGCGCAATGAAGTTGCCGGCTTCATCAGTGGTGGTGAGCAGCAGATGACGGTTGTCGGTCGTGCTTTGATGACAAGTCCTAAACTGGTTCTTTTAGATGAGCCTTCCATGGGTTTGGCCCCGCTTCTTATCCATGAAATCTTTAATATTATTACTCAGCTCAATAAGGAAGAAAAGATTTCGATTCTCCTGGTGGAGCAGAATGCCAAGCTGGCCTTAAATATTGCTCCTCATGCTTATGTAATGGAGAATGGACGTATTGTTATGGATGACACTTCTGAAAAGCTTAAAGATAACCCGGATATCAAGGATTTTTATCTGGGTATGACCGACTTTGGGGGGAGGAAAAGTTTCCGCGATGTTAAGCACTACAAGCGGAGAAAAAGATGGCTTACCTAACCCTTAAAATTAGTAAGGGAGGAAAAAATGCATAAAAAACCGATTTTGTTAACATGTTTTAGTCTTTTCATTATAGTTGCCTTTATGACCGGATGTGCGGGTCTGATTGCAAAGCCGACTGAGAGCAATTTTAAGGCGCCTGTGGTTACTTTAGATTCTATGGAAGTAGCCCATGCTTTTGGATACTGGTATTTTTCAAACAAAGTTAAAACCACTAAAGGAAAACCGGACAATGTAGGAGCACCACTTGAGCTCGCATTCACCTTTAACATTGAAAATCCTAATTCCTATCCGGTACTTCTGGAGGATATTAAATTCTCGATAGCCTTTGAAGATTTCGATCTTAATACGGTAAATTCCTCGGCAGCCCAGTGGATACCCCCAGGAAAAACGAACCAAATTATGGTGCCGGCCCACTTTGATGTAAGACAGTCACTGCTGAGTCTGCTTGTCACCGGCGGGTTTAAGTTAAAAGAAAAGAAAACAAACGCCTGGGCTGCTCTTGAAAGATGGTGGCTTGGAATCCCAAACTATGAAATACCTATCCACGTTAAAGGCGGCGCGGCTGTTTTTAAGGCTGATGGTATTGTCAAGGTGTCTCAATTTAACGCCACATTTCCTTAATAAAACCATAACAGAACTATCGTTTACTTAGATGTTTTATGTTCACTCCCACCCGTCCCTCTCTTCCTTGAAGGAGAGGGGCAGGGTGAGGGTTGATTGAGGTTATATTTCCATGGGACTATACGATTTTACCTTTTATGATCTGATAAATCGAAATGCAGTCTGTTTTGAAAACAGACCTGCCTGGTTTGAGGTTGATGACGGCAGGGCTTTAACATTTGGCCAGTTCAAAGAAACGGTCGATCGTTTTGCCTGCGGTCTTCAAAATTCGGGCATAAAAAAGGGCGATCGTATAGGTGTTCTCGGGAAAAACAGCCTTGAATATTTTCTTTTATACAGTGCTGCTGCTGCATTGGGGGCTATCATGCTGCCCATTAACTGGAGGCTTTCTCCAAACGAGGTCATTTTTAACCTAAGTGATTGCGAGCCCAAAGTGCTTTTTGTTGACGAGGAATACCAGGAGCTAACCGAAGGGTCTAAAGGAAAGCTTGCTTTTGTAAAAGACTTTTATAACCTTAAAATTAAAGGCGGCAAATTTCTTGATATTGCAACCTTATTTGAAAACAACGGTGATGTTGAGCCTGCTGATGTATCGAGTGATGATGGTTTTGTAATTATCCATACTGCGGCAGTTGCAGGAAGGCCCAGGGGAGCATTGCTAAGCCATGGTAATGTCTTATGCGCAAATATGCACCTTAATTACTGTTTTAACCTTTCGACTAAAGACGTTCATCTAAACCTCTTGCCCCTTTTTCATGTTGGCGGGTTTTTCATGGCTACTAACAGCTTTCATGCAGGTGCATTAAATATCAACATGAGCAAATTTGATGCCCAAAAGGCTGTTGAACTAATTGAAAAAGAGAGAGTTACTCTTTTGTTTGATTTTCCACCGATTCTATCATCCATTCTGAAAGCATCCGAAGAAACAAAAAGAGATATCCATACGCTAAAGTCTGTAATCGGACTCGGTACACCGGAAGATATAGAGAAATATCAAAAAATGACAGGTGGTACTTTCTATTGCATGTACGGGCAAACCGAGACATCATGTCTTGCAACTTTAGGACGTTACGATGACAGACCGGGCTCGGCAGGAAAGACAATTTCACTTGCTGATGTGAGACTGGTTGATGATTATGGTAAGCCTGTTCCTGCAGGCCAGGTGGGTGAAATTACAATGAAGGGGCCCATGATTTTTAAGGGGTATTGGAATCTTCCTGAAGATAACACACACACTTTCCGTGACGGGTGGCACCACACAGGAGATCTTGGCCGTTTTGATGAAGACGGTTTCCTTTTTTACACCGGGCGAAAGGCGGAAAAGGAGCTTATAAAACCTGGTGGCGAAAATGTTTATCCGGCTGAAGGCGAAAAGATAATCCTTGAGCATCCGGCTATTGAGAAGACGGTTGTTTTTGGCGTTCCCGATCCCACGTGGAAAGAGGGAATCAAGGCTGTCTGCCAGCTAAAAAAAGGCGAGAATCTTGATTCCAAACAGCTTATAGATTTTGTCGGTGAACGTATCGCCCGTTTCAAGAAACCGCAGTATGTAGAATACATAGATCAAATTCCATTCCAAAAAGACGGCTCACCGGACAGGGCTAAAGTTAAAGAATTGTACGGTGGAGACCAGCAGTAGAGGTCGTTCCTATCAAAATTACCTTTTTACTTTTCACCACCCCGGTGGAATGGCCCTGCTGGATTCCACTGGGCAGGCGGATTTTCACTGATATTTCACAGACAATAAGAAATAAAATACAGTGAATCTCCGTGCAACTCCGTGGTAAATCTGTTGCCTGATGAAACGGCATTTATACTCTTAAAACAACCAGCGCATCTACTGCCACGGGTTTGCCGTCTGAGAGAATTAAAGGATTGATATCAATTTCTTTAATATTTTCATTTTCCAAACCGATTCTACCAAGTGCAACCAGGATATCAGCAAGTATATTCAGATCGGCGGCATCCATTCCACGGATGGGATCGAGTATTTTGCGTCCTTTGATTTCCTGCATAATTTCCAGCGCATCTCGTTTTTCAATAGGGGCTACGCGAAAAGAGATGTCCTTTAATATTTCTGTGAATATTCCTCCAAGTCCAAACATTACGCAGGGACCAAACTGGGCGTCGCGGGTTAATCCTGCAACCAGTTCTCGCTTTCCTCTAATCATCTCCTGAACCAGAACCGTCTTTTCATTTCCATTCATGTCGGCAATAATTTCATTAAAAGCGACTTTTGCCTCATCATCATTTCGGATGTCCACACGGATCAGGCCCTTTTCAGTCTTGTGGGCGATGTCTGATGAACATGCCTTTATTACAACCGGATAACCGATATCACAGGCGATTTTAATAAGGTTTTCTTCGTTTTCCACCAGTGCCTCACGGGTCACAGGAATTCGGTATGAAGCCAGAAGCTGTTTAGATTCAAATTCAGAGAGTGCGGTTTGTCCCTTTTCTATAGCCTCGTCGATTATTTTCATCTTTATTTTCCTTATGTGGGTCAAAAGCTATTTCTTGCTTTTATTTTTATAAGCGTTCACAGGTTCAGAGTTCAGAGGTTCGGGGTTGCTTTTTTTGTCGACCATAATATTCTCAAATCGTTCTATTCTCATGCCTTCTTCAGTAAGAGATTACGAATTCCCGCTGGGATTCCTATTTGTGCTGAGAACCGACAACCTCTGAACCCTGAACCTTTGAACCCGTGAACGGTTACTTATTTTCTTATATTCCCACAGGGCTGCCATAGCCCTGGCGGCCTGTTCCGGTGTGGGGTAGTTGACAAGGACGCCGGATTCTTCAAGGTGGCGGATGTCGTCATCCCATACACCAGGCGGGGCAAGGATACAACTGATGATCGGTTTACTCTGTTTAAATTCTGTAAGAAACTCGGACAGCTTTCGAAGTAAAATCGCATTGGCAGATGCAAACATGATGAGAAGAAGGATGGCGTCAACATTGCTGTCGTTCATAACA